>JALUWC010000550.1 GCA_027019885.1 Geoglobus sp. | reverse complement strand
GCACAGAAAAAAAGGCATACCGGAAGTAGTAATCTGCGTAAGAACATCGAGGTTATCGTCACCGCAAACACGATCCTCGCCCCTCTTGCAATCTTTTGCAGTGTGTGGTTGACCCCATCCAATATCCGCTCAACCTCCTCAACTGTCTGTGCTTTAATTCCCAGCTTTTTGACGTCCTTAGCAGAGTAAAAGCCTTGCAGCAATCATCCAGAACACAAATCCAGTTCCAACCCCTATGATACTTGAAAGCATGAGGAAAATGGAGTTCTTGTACAGCGGATTTCTGAGCTTCTCAGCAAAATATGATTGCTGAATTTGACGACGGATGTTTAATAAAAGTGTTGAATCTCCGCATTTTTCATTTCCATGTGCATGCCTGCAAACACAATTCCTGTCCCTCTCGCAATCCCTTGCAGAACATTATCAACTTCGTTCAAAATTACCACCTTATAAGCTGAATTCAATTAACATTTAATAAAACTGTCGTAATTCTTGTCCAAATCAATCTTCCAAGTATCTCAACTCCTCAACCTCAAAATCATAAATCCTACCATAATCAATCAAGCCCTTAATTCCCCTTTTAGGGTTTTAGCGTACAATCTCCCGGGATCTCCCTGAATTCTTACCTCAGGAGACATTCCAGATTTGCCTTAATGATAACAAAAGGTTTATTTGATCGTCTGAAGTAATCGGTTTGATGGGACTAAAAGTGTCTGCCTTCCAGAAGGAAATTGACGTATTGCTCAAAAGGTATTCCGAGGAAGAGTTGCTGAAGGAGGCGATAAGAGCTCTGTTCGAAGTAAATCCCCAGCTAAAAATCGATGTAGCCTTAGAACTCTACAAAGAAGGTGAGATATCACTTGAAAAAGCTGCTGAAATCGCTGGTATGAGTGTGATAGAATTCAGAGAATTCGTTAGCAGAAAAATTAAGAGAGAAGTTGGCTCGAGTGGAGCTGAGCTGAAGAAGAGAACAGAAAAGTTGAAAAGTATGATATGATCGTTCTCGATACCGACATACTGAGCTGTTTTTCAAAGATCAGGAAATTCCATCTACTAGAAAAACTATTCAAGTCTCAGTTCTACATACCACCAAGGGTCTATGAAGAGGTCCTGAGAGCAAAAGAAAAGGGACACGATTTTGTGGATTATACTATCAAGCTAATACACAACGAGAAAATTCGAATCGCTACTCTAAATGAGACTGAAGTTAGTATAGTTAAAGAGCTTGCTAAAAAGAGAAAGTTAGGATTTGGAGAAATAGAGGCAATGGCCCTGGCAAAAAATAGAGGCTGGATTCTTCTTTCAAACGATAAAGTTGTTGAGAAGGTTGCCGGAGAAATAGGTGTTGATGTCTTCAATATTGAAGACCTTCTCTCTGCTATGATCGAGTTTGAGATAATCAGAGTTAAAATTGAACTGAAAGGCGTCATTGAAGAAATTGAAACAAAGGACAGAATAGCGATCAGGAATAAAGACTACCTTTTTGAAAAGATTTCTGAAAAATAACTTACTCTCAGACACTGACAAATATCCCAACTCCTTAACCTAAAACAGCTTCAACTTCTTCCTTAACGCTTTATCCGTATCCAAAATCAGTTCAGGATTTTCAGGTTCTTCATATTCTCCATCTAATCCATTTAAACCTTTTATTTCACCTCTTAGGGCTTTAGCGTATAGTCCTTTGGGATCTCTTTTGATTCTAACTTCAAGCAAACTCGCAACATCTCTAACCTAAATCCGTAAAAACTCCAAAGATTCCAGTAAAGGCTAATGCAAAAGACAGAACACCAAATTCCTCAGCCCCTAAATAACGGGCTGTGTACATTACGTAGAAAAATCCTAAAGCCTTACTCACTATACCAGATAAAAGTAATACCATCGTGTTTTTGGCTATTCTTTGAATGACATTCACACTTGCTCCCCATCAGGCTTTCAATAGAACGTTTGCTTTTAATAATTGTTTTTTAAAGAGAACACAACCAGAGCTGAGAAAGGAAGTGCTAAAACCGTTAAAATAAGAGATCCGATCCTTGAAGGTTCTTTCTCCCTATAAAACGCAACCTCTCTTGGCAGAGAGCTCTGAAATCCCATCGTTGCTATCACAAGTGCAACACTCAAAATCGTCAAAGCTAAGCTGAAAACTCCGTATTCTGCTTTGGAGAAAAACCTTGCTATGACTGCGACGCTTAAAAAGCTGAAGAGCATTGAAATAACAGTCCCGATAAATACTGTTCCTGCTCCACTCGCTATTCTCTGGAGAGCGTGGTTGACTTCGTTCATGTCGTCCACCAGCGTTAACCTTTGTTGGTTTTTATTTTGCATTTAATGATTCTTACTGTACAAACTACTCTAAACCGTTAACTGATGCAATCCCAGAAATCAGTTAGAAACCCCTATTACCGACAATTCTTCCATGATTCAGAATCCCCTATAATTTACTTATGACTCCAAGATTACTTATGCGGCGGATAGAACCAGTCCCATGGCTTGTTGCATCGAGGATCATCTTCTCTACCATTGATCTTCCTCGGGACAATCTCTGGGTCGTTCCACGGTCTCCTCACTTCGTCAGGGTTCTCATAATCGTACAGCCTGCTAACAAAGTAAACCAGCATCGCAGGCTCATTACCGACAGCCTTGAACCCGTGCCAGTATTGTCCGGGAACTCTCACAATCTGAGGATTTTCACCAGTAGAAACGATCTCAGCAAGCTCCTGGGTTTCCTCATCGTAGGCACAGATTTTGATCGCCCCCTTAACACAGACAAAGTAATCGACCTGTCCCCTCTCGTGTTTGTGCCATGCCCTGACGATTCCGGGGTATGTGATTGACAGGTTCGCCTGAACTATCTCATCCTGAAAAATATCATTCCAGTCCTTACGCATTATCTCGGTAAAGAAACCTCTCTCATCTGCAAATCTCTTCAAAGGTTTGATAACTATGCCAGTAAGCATTAATTCACCTCCTCAGTCCAATAACACAGTTTTAATAACGTTTAAAACCTCATCCAGATCTTTCAGGGGATTTCCAGATAGATGTGATGGCTTAATTTTTCCATCTACGTCATGGAAATGGTATGGATATGTTTCTACAGCTACGTGGTGTGGTGCGTTATCCCATCCAATTATTCTCTTGTTCTCTTTTATTAGCGTGTAGCTATATTTTCCAAGCGTTTGGTTATAATATACATCGAGAATGTATCCATGAACTATATAAGCCCTGACCTTCGTCCCCAAAAATTCCACTTTTAATACAATATCGTAACCCAGCAACTTCTTTGCAATTTCTTTAAGAATTTCGGTCATTTTAGCTCCTCTATGAGCCTCTTTAGTTTCTCCACCTCTTCAACGGCATTTCTCCATTCTATACTATCTTCCCAAATTTCATGGTTGTCTAAAGGCACACCCTCTCTCTCAATTTTCCTTTCAAGTTCTTTTAAATAGCATTTGTATTTTTTCTCGAATTTAGCGATAATTGACTCGTAATACTCAAGCTCACCTAGTAGTTTCTTTAAGATCTCTTCATGAACTTCTTTTCTTATCGAAATCATAATTTCTCCTTCCTCTTAAATATTAAAAACATTTGCTTTTTAAGATACCCTAATCCTTACGCATTATTTCGGTAAAAATCCTCTCTCATCCGCAAACCTCTTCAAGGGTTTGACAACAATACCCGGCAGCACGATCACACCTCCTCAGCACCGATAATCTCTTTAATGACATTCAAAACTTCTTCAAACTTTTCGGATTTAATTCTGCCCACCACAGTATCTCCTCTGCTTGTTGGAGCGATTAAACTTTTGTTCGCTGTAAAAATTCTGTATGGTTTGATTACACTCTCTCTTCTTAGATATCCGAATTCCAGATCTTCATTTTTTAGAGGGACATTGTACTCCAAAAGTCCACTGTCAATTTTCGAAGTAATCTGACATACAATTAAGTCTCTACTTTGACGATTGAAATTATCCGAGGAAATAACCAGAACAGGGCGTTTTTTCTTCGCTGATAGATCAGAGAATGGAAACCAGAGCAAAATTATGGATTTCTGTTTAATATTCATCCCACCATTTGTCTTCTTCACTTTCCCAGTCACTTCTGAGAGTTTCTTCTATTACACGAAGTAGAGCTCTGTCTTCCCTGCTTAACCTTTCTTTCTTTAGAAAGATTTTGGTAAATTCATCAGGGCTTGTACCTGCTAACTGTGCTGCCTGGGTGATTGTTATCCTCCCATCACGGAATAGTTCAATAGCTAATGCTAATCTTGCCTCTCGCTCTTCTATATTCTGTGGAAGTTTTATTGTGACTTCAGACATATCTTCCACCAGTAACATTAATTTTTTAGGAGTTTAAAATCATTTGGGTTATGCCAAAATATTTGAGTGTTACAACCTCTTTCAGAATTTCAGTCATTTAAGCTCCTCAATAAGCTCCTAAATAAGCTTCTTCAGTTTTTCTACCTCTTCAACTGCGTTTTTCCACTCTATACTGTCTTCCCAGATTTCATGGTTGTCTAAAGGCATACCTTCTTTCTCGATTCTTCTTTCCAGATCATTCAGTGAGCATCCGTATTTTTTTGAATTTAATTATAATTGCTGTAATATTCAAGCTCGTTGAGAAGTTTCCTCATGATCTCATCGTGGACTTCACGTTTTATTGAATCATAATTTAATTTCCCTCTTCAACTCTTTTAAAGCTTTTTTAAACTCATACGGTTTCTCATCCAAATATTTTACAGCTTTTGATACATCAAGAGACGAATCTTTGGGTCTTTTTGCAGTCCAGTTTATTTCATCCATTTTTGATGGAGTAATCAAGTTCTCGTCTAATCCAAAGACTCTTGCAATTTCTTTAGCAAATTCAAATCTTGAAACCCTTGTAGCCCCAGCTAAGTGAAAAACTCCTTTGAGTTTTCTTTCAGCAATCTCCAACAACATCTTAGCAAGATTGGTATTTAGTGTTGGTGTAATATACTGATTGGTGACGATTCTGACACTTTCCCCCTTCTCAAGCTTGTTAATCAACCATAGGACAAAATTAATCTTACCGCTTGCCGGTTTTGCCCCATATATGACGCATGTCCTGGCAATACTGAAATCCCGACAGTACCTCTCCCCCAGCAGCTTAGTGTAGCCGTAATGGTTAACCGGGTTCGTCCCATCCTCCTCTTTATACATTCCTCTCTCCCCATCGAAGACATAGTCAGTGGAGACGTAAACCATGAAGGAGTTAAGTTTCTTGGCAATCTCGGCAATAACTCTCGTTCCCTCTGCGTTAATCTTGTAGGCCAGCTTTTTCTCCTTCTCACATCTATCCACATCTGTCAAGGCTGCTGAATGGATGATTACGTCGGGTTTTACACTTTCTATGACCCTTATGCTATCGGGATTAGCCAGATCAATTTTAACAGGTTCTCCGGTGTAAGGTTCGTTGTGGCAGTATCCAGAGTAAACCTCGTATCCCATCTTTAAAGCAATCTCAG
>JALUWC010000549.1 GCA_027019885.1 Geoglobus sp. | reverse complement strand
TAAAAGCGAGAAAAACATCTGCGTTGCGACATACACATCAGGCGGGATGTTTATCAAGGCCTGCTGAAGCTTCTGACCCAGATCATAGTAATCGGTAAGCTTCTTTCTCGCCCTCTCACCAAATATCCTGTATGCAAGTTTGGTTATCTGGTTCTCATTCCTGAACACCAAGCTCGATCACCACCTTCTCCGGGTTAATCTGATATGTCTGGATTATTCTTGCGACCTCTTTGAAGTCTCTTATGTTGCTGTCGAGCATGTACTGCAAGATTTTTTCCCTTGTTTTGAGCTCTCTCTCAAGTTCCTTTCTGCTCCAGCTTCTCAGGGTTCTTATCTCCTCCAGGGCCTTTGAACTTCCAACCATTACATGAGCATCCTTTGACGAGTCCCATGCAAAAACTGTGGTTGTTCTCATGATCTTTGTGTGGGGATCAACACCTATTATTTCAGCTATCTCCATGTTCCTTCTTACCCTCTTTTTCCCTATGAAAACCTGGGACTGAATGCTGATTATATCCAAAGCCTCAATCATTGCTCTCGGGACATTTATTGGCGGGTTTTCAAGTCTATGAATAACTCCATTGACAGAGTCTGCATGGAGGGTTGAGTATGTTGTATGACCTGTTGACATTGCCTGAAATAGTGTTAATGCTTCCTTACCTCTAACCTCCCCAACCAGTATGTATTCAGGTCTCTGCCTCAAAGCTGCTCTCAGCAAGTCATACATGTCTATGGACTTTCCACTCTCTCTCGTCACAGCGGGAATCCAGTTCTCGTGGGGGAGCATTATCTCTCTCGTGTCTTCAATTGTGACTATCTTCGATGCCTTTGGAATGAAGATAGATACAGCGTTCATTGAGGTTGTCTTTCCGCTTGCCGTTCCTCCAGCGAAGATGAGGGACTTTTTGTTCTCGATGCAGAGCCAGAGGTATGCCATCTGTTCTATGCTGAACGTCCCCCAGGCTATGAGGTCTATTGGAGTGACTGGGTCATCCCTGAACTTTCTTATGGTGAATGTTGAGCCGTGGTCTGTGACCTCTTTTGCAAGAGTTATCTGGATTCTTGAGCCGTCTGGCAGTGATGCGTCAAGGAGAGGTTCTGCTATGCTTATGTGCTTTCCTGACATCTGGGCGAGTTTGATGACGAATGAGTCGAGTTCGTCGTCGCTGAAGACGATGTTTGTTCTTATGTTCTGATAGTTGCGGTGGAAGATGTAGATGGGCTTGTTGTAGCCGTTGCAGGAGATGTCTTCGATGAGTCTGTCTTTCATGAGGGGGGTTATGGGGCCGTAGAGAATTGTTTCCCTCAAAGCATAGTAGAGGAGGGCGTAGTAATAGTAGTCATCCTCTATCTTTATCTTCATTGAATCAACAATCCTGTCAAAGGTTTCGATTAAAAGTTTGGTTCTGTCCTTTTTCTCCTCAAATGAAGGCAGAACAAACTCAAGCCTCCTGATGATCTCATCTCTCTTCTCCTCGTACCCATCAAGAACGGGCTCAATAACATAGTAGTAGTGATCAAAGCCCTTTTCAAGAATTTTAATTCCGGCAAATATGTTACCCCCATAGACAGGATAGGACTCGATTTCATCATAGCCTTCCGGAGGTTCTGCGTCAAGAAGTCGCTGAGCAAACTCTTTGATATCTGGCATTAAATTTAGTTTGGCAGAATGCTATTTAATCCTTTTCATGAGTATTATCATAGAACGTGGTTTGAACCAAAAAAATTTAAAAATACTGATAAAAATAGAAGAGAAAAATGAACAGAATTCATTCTCCATCACAGAAAACTGAACATGGAAATTGAGATTTTCCCCCTTACCCCAAGGGCAATAGGATATTTTCGATAAAAATTATATTCAACAACCCAAATTACTCAAATTAATGCCAGAATTTATCATTCCAATTTCTCTGTCAAATTCTTAAGTTTTAGCATCATAGCCTTATGTACTCATCATCTGTAAGCCTGATCTATCTTATGACGATAATGTGAAGTTTGACAGCACTTATCAATGTGTAGAAAAATTTATTAAGTTTTGCATAAAATGAAATTCATGGCGAAAGTTGTGCATGTTATAGCAATAGGAATGAACAAGGACAGAATTATGGAGAGCCTGAAATCAAGCGGGTATCCGATACAGAAGGCTTACTTGGTTGTGCCAGAGTCCAAGGAGTTCGAGAGCATTGCAGAAGAGTTCGAAAAAGTGCTTAGCGTTCTTGTGGAGATCGAAAAGATAAAGGTAGCAGACATAGATGTTTTCGGCTCGGCAATAAAAATACTGAAAACTCTGAAAAAGGAGATGGATGAGGGAAATACAATATACATAAACGCAACGGATGCACCGAGAACACTGATGGTTTCTCTCTACATAACCGCTCAGCTCACGGGAGGGAAGATGTATGTGGCACTTCCAAAATACGAAGAAGGAAAAGAGGTTGGAATTTCAGAGATTGTGGAGATGCAGGTTCCACCGCTGAAAAGGATTGGTGGGGACAAGATAAACATTCTGAAGGCAATTTATAACAATGGAAAGGTTGTGGACTCCATAAACAATCTGATTAAGATTGTAGAGGGAAAGCTTGAAAAGGCCAAGGCATACATGGCTCAGAGAGCTAAAATGAGCTACCACCTGAAAGGCCTGGAAAATGACGGTCTGATTGAGATGAAAAGAGAAGGAAAGAACGTGAAAATATACCTCACACCACTTGGAGAGGCTTTCTGCGCAATCAACTAAAAAAATCAAAAAGAGTTCTATTTTTTCTTTTTATTACAGCCGTTAGTTTTCTGAAGTCTTCCTCGATAACCTCTTTCAGCGGAGGCTTGTAGAGAGCTGCTGCTGGATGATATGTTGCCATAAAGCGCATTTTTTTCCCGTCCACATCCTTTTCCCTCAAAACCCCCCTATCCCTTGTTATGGATCTGAACGGTATCTGGAAGTGCTCAAAAATCACCCTCGCGGAATGCCTGCCAAGGCAGACAACCACATCCGGATCTATTGCCTCAATCTGTCTCACAAGATACGGAAAGCATGCATCTATCTCTTTCTCCATCGGATCTCTGTTGTTTGGAGGTCTGCACTTCAGAATATTGGTTATGTAAACATCCTTTCTCGAAAGCCCGAGAACGCTTTCTATCATGGATGTTAGGAGTTTTCCTGCATTGCCAACAAAAGGCTTCCCTTGCTCATCCTCTTCCCTTCCTGGAGCCTCTCCGATGAACATTATCTGAGCGTTCTCATTTCCCTCTCCCGGAACGTAGTTCTTTTTTGAGATGTAAAGAGTGCAGTTCCTGCATCTCAGGATTTCGTCAACTATTTCTTCAATACTATACTCCATTGTCACTCAGCCCGTAAAAATGGTAAAAAAGGTTTCCATTAAAACTTCAGAACTCTCGCTGCAACAGTTACTGGATCCCATATGGGTGTGAAAGGCGGAGCATAGACGAGATCTGAGAAGAAGAGGTCTCTTGTTGTGAGGTGAGCCTGAATAGCAATGGCAAAAGCATTTGTTCTCATCGAGACCATCTCATATCCGGCAATCTGAGCTCCGAGAATTCTGTTTGTCTCGATATCCTTGACTGCCTTTATGAATGTCTTTGTTGCACCGGGGTAATAATGAACCTTGGTGTTTGCGGTGATGAATGCCGATTTCACATTGAACCCCTCATTCTGAGCCTCTCTTTCAGTAAGACCTGTTTTTCCAATCTGAAGGTCGAAGAACTTTGTTATCTGCGTTCCGAGAACTCCCGGAAACTCCATGTTTCCCCCGGTCATATTAACGCCAGCAACATAACCCATTTTGTTGCCGGGAGGTGCGAGAGGTATCCATACCTTTTTGCCTGTAATCATGTGCTCAACTTCAGCAACATCACCGGCAGCATAGACATCCTTCACGCTTGTCTCCATTCTCCTGCTGACCTCAACTGCCCCGGTTTCACCTATCTTTGCCCCAATCTGCTCTGCAAGCTCTGTATTTGGTTTAACCCCAATTCCAACAATGACGAGGTCTGCCTCGTATTCTCCCTTATCTGTCACAACCCTTTCAACCCTCTCTTTCCCTTCAAAAGCCTCAAGCTTTTCTCCAAGCCTCAGATCAACCCTCTTCTCCATCTCCTTTCTGACTATTTCACCAATCTCAGGATCGAAATTTGGCAATGGTTTTTGAGCCATCTCTATCACAGTCACCTTCTTTCCAATGGCAGAGAATGCCTCGGCCATCTCAATGCCCACGTATCCTGCTCCTACCACAACAACATTCTCTGCATTCTCTGCCGCTTTTTTAATTCTGTCTGCATCGGGAGGGAGATCTGCTGTGAATATGTTCTCAAGATCCCTTCCATCAACATCCGGCATTTTTGGACTCGCTCCAGTTGCAATCAAAAGCCTGTCCCACTCATACTCCTCAGGCGCTCCATTTTCCTCAACAACCACTCTCCCCTTCCTAACCTCAACAACCCTCGAATTCATGTGCAGATCGATTCCTCTCTCCTTCACAAAGACCTCAGGTTTGTAGTACATGAGCTCATCGCTGGAAAAATCAAACTCAATAGCATAGGGTATCCCGCATGGTGCATGACTGACAAATGATGTTGCCTCAAACACCTTCACATCCCACTCAGGCTTCAATGCTCTTATCCTCGATGCAGCGGTCATTCCACCTGCACCGCCACCAACAATGACGACGTTCATTGAACCACCTTCTGAAAGTTCCTCACTTACAATGATAAATTTTCTGCAAAATTGTCATCCAATTCAAGACTACTCTGAGAAAAATTTAAATATCTTAAAGCACTTTAAATTACAAAGTGCTTGGTGATGAAAATGATGGAAGAACTGAAAGAATTAATAGAAAGAAGCATGAGGGAGCATGATTTACCGTATCAGAGAAAGCAGTCACTCATATGGGGTATCTCAACGTCTATCGGATTTCTTGCAACTCAAATACTCTTCCTGATGGCATTGGATGGCAGACTGAGTGGCTTTGAAATAATCCCTTTCTGGCTTGCACTCGTGGCTTTGACAGTTTACATTTCGAGAAAGCTCGCAGGATTGCCTGAGGTGAAATCCTATTTCTCAAAACTCTACTCTGACTTCTGGACGGCCGGATTTCTCGCAATTGCAGTTGTTATCCTCATCGCCCTTCTCGTGTATCCAAGATACACGGGAGCATTTGTCGCTCCGGTTGTCGGGCTGATGATATCCATCGCAGGAATCATGTTCAGAGTGAGGTACACAATCTTCATGGGGTTTATCTACTCCATTTCAGGCATTGCGATGGTTTACATCTGGCAGTACCAGTTTCTAATATTTGCAGTGATGCAGTTCGTAACCCTTGCTTTTCCAAACATCCCAGCCTTTAAAACATCACAGCAAAGCTGATGGTCTATGTCTGTCCTTGATTCAAGGATCAGAGTTCTTGCCCTTGCAATACTCTCAGGAGTTGAGAAGGCGAGCTTCAGGTATCTAAAAGAAAGATTGAAAACAACTGATGGTAATCTGAGTGTC
>JALUWC010000548.1 GCA_027019885.1 Geoglobus sp. | reverse complement strand
GGTGAGGCCGGAATCGGGCTTGAGAGGACCGGAGAAATAATACACTCCGACACGCTGTTTGCAGCGATAGCAAACGCCCTCAGCAGGCTGAATGAGGATGTGGAGGGGTTCGTAAACAGAGTTCTCCATGGAGAGCTGAGGTTCAGCTCATGCTTCCCCTTCAGAGATGGAACGTATTATCTGCCTGCACCACATCTGCCGGTTGAAAAAAAGTGGAGGTTTCTGACCCTCGGAGATTTCGAGAAAGTCATTTCCGGAGACATTCCAGAAGAGGTTGAGAGTAAAGTGGACTTCATAACCAAGGTGGAAATCCCAAAGGTGGTTCTGGACAGGATCACATCAAATTCCGGAATTTACTATCTGACGGCGCTGAGGTTTGCAGAAAACTCCGGCCTGTATTTCCTTGTGGAGGGAAAAGACAGGTTGATCAAAGCTGCTCTGAAGTACCTTCAGGATGAGGGAATCGGTGGGAAAAGAACATGGGGGCTTGGAAAATTTGAAATTGAGGAGGATGAAATTAAAATCAGGGGGAAAGGAGATTGCTACATCACTCTTTCTCTAACCCACCCGAAAGACCTCGAAAATGTCGTTTACTGGAAACCGATTGTAAGGGGAGGGTGGATCAACACCCGAAATGCAACCCTTCGCAAACCCAAGATAATCATGGCATCCGAGGGTTCGGTATTCAGGAGCGCTGATGAGGGTGAGCTGATGGATCTCAGCATCGCCTACACCGACCTTCCATCCATTGTCGGTCACGATGTTTGGGTGAACGGTAAGTCGTTTCTGATCAGGATGGTGATTGCTGATGAGGCTTGAGGTTCTCACACCCACTCACGTAGGTTCGGGGGAGAAATACTCGGCCATCGATTTCGTGGTTAAAGGAGACAGGGTCGTATTCATAGACTCAATGAAATTTTTCGAAGAAATTGAGAGAAAGGGACTTGATGCGGTAGAGGTTGCGAGAAAAATTGGCAGTGGCGTTGGTTCTGTAGGGGATTACATCAGGGATCTGTCAAACATAAAGATGCGCGAGGTTTCTCTGATTGGAAGTCCGTCCAGAAAGAAAGAGATCCTGATGCACACAAAAAGCCGTGGAAAACCCTACATTCCCGGATCGTCAGTAAAGGGTGCGATAAGGACTGCAATCCTCTGGAAAGAAGTTAAAGAGAACAGAAGCCTTCTCGAATGGACGATCCGCCAAATCAAATACGAATTGGGGAAAGAAAGATACCTCCAAAAGAAAGATTTGGGAAGGCTTGACGATAAGCTCGAGGAAAAGGTGTTCAGGAGAACCACACTGGAAGGCACAAAGCAGGGTGACCCAAAAAACGATCTTCTTAGAGCGTTGAGAATTGGAGACTCATCATTTTTCGACAGCTGGAGCGTTTACCAAGTAAAATTCCTGGGGATGAGGAGCTTCAGCGTGCTTGCAGAATGCATAGATGGCGGACAGACAGCTGAAATTGCGGTTGATTTTGATAGATTCACGCTGAACCATCTGGGTCAGCGGCTGGACCTTGATGACGTAATCCATGCGTCGAGGGAGTTTGCCGAGGAGGTTGTGAGGGTGGAGACAAGCCGCAGCTATCCTGAAGAAGCAAAGCAGGAGTTCAGAAGGGTGCTGAAGGCAAGAGGCACGATTCTCAGGATCGGATGGGGGACGGGCTGGTACTCATCAACCATAGGAACACTGCTCAAAACACATCCAGAGTTTGAAAGAATGAGGAGAAAACTCAGACTCGGCAGGAATCGGAACTTCCCTCTCACCAGGAGAGTTACGTTTGACAGTAAACCTCTGGGCTGGGTATCGATCCATGACTGACTTTGTCAGGGTCACGATTGAGTTCGAAGCGCTGGAGAGCAAGAGGTTCAGGATGTATTCTGGAGCCTTTGTCAGAGGTTTTGTTTACTGGGTACTGGGCAGAATGGACAGAGCATTTGCTGAAATGTTGCACTCGAGCAGGAGCATCGCTCCGTTTTCCGTCACACCCGTGATGCTCGACGGCCTGCCGGTAAACAGCCTTGAGAAGGGAATGGGCTACAGCTTCTCCATCACCTTCTTTGTCCCCGAAATAGGGGAGGCGCTCAGGGACTACCTTATCTCGGCCGACAGCGTGTACTTCACTGCCGTGGAAAACCCGCTCAGGAATGTAAAGGTCAGATACGTGGACGCCGGATCTCTTGACGAAAGCTTAAACGGCAAATTCAGGGTGGAATTCGTATCCCCGTGCTACTTCAGAATGCCCTCAAACAGCTACAGATTCGTTCTCATGCCACTGCCAGAGCTCATGTTCAGAAGTCTGGCGAGACTCTATTCTGCGTTCATTGAGGAGGTTCCGGCAGATTACAGGTCGTGGCTTGATGAGGGAGGCATCGCAGTTTCCGGGCTGAAGATAGAGAGCGAAAAGGTTCTGCTGAAAAGGGGAAAGTGGGCGGCCGGTTTCACTGGGTGGGCGAACTTCTCAATACCCGCAGACCTGTACTCGGAGCAGCACGCCAGGATGACGGCAAAACTCCTGAGGTTTGGAGAGTACTCAAACGTGGGCGGCGGGAGAACCTCAGGACTTGGAGTTATTAAATGCAACTTACAATCCAATATGGCAACCAGATGACGCCTAAGAGGGTATCATCGGATCTCTACAGGGATTATCTGGCCCACCCTGTACATCCCATCGTGTGCTGAAACAATTACACCACCTTTAAATCGAGGGTCAAAATGCGCTACAAATTTACTGGCATGGAACAAATGAGTTAGAGCACAATGAGCCCATACAGGCAGACGACCGCTAATCACAACACCTTTCCCATAGTATTTGCTTCCAACAATTTTTCTTACTGTATTTAGAAGATCTCCCAGTTCATCTGGCGACATGACAGTGTTGCCTCCTATGGATACGTCCACAAATAAATAGTCTCCATAATCCAGGACATTACAGCTAAATTTTGTCAATGAAATCACCTCCAGTTTGAATTTTTCTTTTAAAAATTCTGCAAATAGTGAAATTACAGACAAAGTATCAGACGGTACACCTGACCGATCCATATTGACCAAAATAGCTTTAAAAGTTTCAGAACTTGATATAATTCTCGGCTCTCCTTCCATTTTAGTTATAAGGTGCGCAATGCAGTAAAGACCCTGCCTTTTTTCGAGTTTCTCCAGCATCCTTTTCCACTCTCTTGTTCGCAGATCATCCATTTTATCAAGTAAGATGTAACAGTCACAAATTTCCAACAAACTCTCTTTGTCTGGAGTTGGGAGACCGCCAAAATCGACAAGAACGACATCAAAATACTCTTTTAATCGTTCAATAGACTTATTTTGGGATTCTATGAATTCGTAATCGAATTCACCTTTTTTTCTGATTTTTTTAACAATTTCCGGGTCAGATTCTGCGGACCACTGTCCTTCACCATCAGGACAGGCACGCTGAACGAAAATGGAATAATTTCTGAGGAAATCATAAAGTTTAGAGATCAATACGCTTTTTCCCGAATGTGGTGGTCCGCAAACAGCTATTGCGGGCATACTAACGTTAAACGGTAATCCAGAATACTAATAGTTTTTGTTAATCTCATTTTAGGTGTTTATGCCCATTCATGAGTAGTGCATGCACCCATTTGATAGATTTTATTGACGACTGGCAGCTTAAAAGTCCGAGATTGTTTTTATGCAACTCTGTGGATATTTCAATTCCTTATAAGAATTTTCTTTATTCTTGGAATCTCTTTTTCCACCCATTTAACATATAGCCTCCCATCATTATCTGATACAATCGTGCAATCGTCCAAAAACCCACTGTGAGCAAAGAAGTTTCTTTCATCAAAAGGTTTAGGAGAGTATGTAAAGGGATCTTTGGATTTCAATTTCCCCAGCAATTCCCCCCTTCGAGATAACCAACTTTTATTCTTTGAAGTGATCTCCTTTATCTTTCTCAAATCTCTGTCCAAGAAATAATTGTTAGATTTCAACCCTAATTTCTGATTACCATAAATTTCGCCGAATTTCGTTCTTATTTCATCAATTTCAGGTTCTGTTAATGTATGTTTGAATTTTTTGATACTGCTATAGAGAGAAATGGAAAGTAAGGTGTTCACAATTTGTCTGGCATTTATTGGTAATCTGATGCAGTAATTTTCCCTGTATACAGGATCCAAAAGTCGTTTAGTGTATTCTATGAAGTCTCCAATTACTGACTCGGGGGCGGTTTCCATACTCAGGATTTGATAAAACGTTAAAGGAATGTTGAGTTTTATAGCATTGTAAGCAATTTTCAGCTCCTCCAGGAGAATTTTCAGAGCACTATCCTTTTTGAATCTAAACTGTGTTTTCATCCTTTTTTGAAGTATTCTTTTTACATCTACTGGGATTTCAGAATACTCAATTTTATCAACATACTTGGCACCAAGGTCGGGCAAAGTGAAGGAGGTATTTACTATCAAATTTTCAATTTCAACATTGTAAACCTGAACATCAGGAGTTATTGGTGGGACAAAACACACATAAGCTTTATAAACCTGTTCACTCTGCAAAATTGTCTCCAAATTTCTGTAAAGTAAATAATTTCTTGCCGCTTCCAGAAGTTGTGTTGTATAGATGTTCTGGCCGGTAGAGATGTCAATGTAGAATATTTCCGGGCGATCTTCAACGATTTTGAGGAGTATTGCAACCATAATTGCATCCACATTTGAAATAAAAAATCTCTGCTCACCATCGGAACTGTATTCTCCAACAGAGGGGATTTTGACCAGTTCAAAATCAGATATTCCTTTTTCTGAAAGAAAATTTTCATAGTCCCGCAATTCCTTAGCTACAAGCAGGCTTTCGGGAATGAAAAAGGTAATCCGTACTTCTTTTTCTCTTTTTTCAAGATACCTCCTGAGCGCGTCGGAACTCAGAAAAGTCTTAAACTTTTGACCGTTGATTAAAAAAGTTTTGTCGATATAATCTCCAAGCTTTCCTAAGACCTGATAGATGTGGATCATTTATACTACAACCTCCACCAGTTTTTTACCAAATTTGGTTGGTACAAGTTTGCCACTCTTTTCAGTTATCGAACCATACATTTTTAAAATTTTCTTTTCATATGGGGGTAAAAAATTTAACTCACTATTTAATGGCAGTGATGGCTAGTCGGTGTATATAATCTGATTGAAATGAAAATACAAGTTATTCTACATGGAAATTTCTCAAGATGCTCTAAAAAAGTTCGGGTTTCTGATGAAATTTCAGACAACCCAAACGACACAACCACACTTTGGGTTTCAAATACGGTTGTCCAGATTAACATCTCTCACAACTATCCACTAGCTATTCCTAACTGAATTGTTTTTCAGAACGTATCTGATTCTCTCCTCAAGGTAGAACGCGAGGAGATAGGTCACGGGCTTTAAGACGAGCCTCTTTGCCTCATCTGGCATTTCTGCTCTCACCTCCCTTCACTGTTTCCACAATGAAGACTATAGCGAGAATCTCTGATGGTTCTCTTTGTTTTGCTGTCTCTGGAAGAGAATTCAGCCAGT
>JALUWC010000547.1 GCA_027019885.1 Geoglobus sp. | reverse complement strand
AGAAGTGGAATATTTTTCTGTTTGGACAAAGTATTATCTCCAGACCGAATCTGGAATAAATATTTGTGTTCGAGGAGAGTATATATCTTTTGGCCTCATGGATTTTAAGAAGCCGTACAGGTCGTGAGGAACATGAGCCACATGACGGACAGTTTGGGACAGTAAGGTTGTTCTATTATGGCAGCGATGACGTGAACAGGGAGGTGAGCCTGCAGATTGCCGGGAGCTGGAGGTCATGACGAAGGGTATGCAGAGGTCAGTCTTCGGGAAGCTGAGAGAAAGGGGAAGTGTGTTCTGTTTGAAGATGGAGTGTTACAAAGTAGTTCGATTATAGGTTACATCAAACACCTTTTTTACCTTTTCTTTGGTAAAGGTACTCTCCTGCTTCTTCATCATCATATAGCTCTTCTAGAAGCATAGCAATGCTAAATTTGACATTTTCATGAGCTTTTGTGAAGTACTCTTTTAATATAGGTCTTGCTTTATCTTTACCAAGCTGTTCGATCTTTAATTTTAAATACTGTCTAATGACATGGTGTCCAGGGTTTTCAGTAATTGTTTTGATAACTTCATCCATCTCTCTACGAAACAAGAGCTCTTCATTTAGTTTCTTTTGGTATCTATATGTGGCATATGCTGCGATAACTGGTCCTACAAAAACACCGATCAAGATTCCAATCTGAACCCAATCCATCAAGACAACTTGAGACTCTAGTTATTATAATCTTTAGTTTTTAATTCAAGATCAAAACTTAACCACCAATTCTAAGTATAGAAATGTATGAAACCCTTAACCAAGAAGTCATCAAAGAGCCAGCCATTCACGTCCCCGACCTTTTCAAACCTTAAATACTCCTTTTTGACAGAAATTATCTTAGTGGATGAAAAAAAGCAGGGCCCAGAGCCATATGCCTTGAGGACCTGCACGAAAAGCCGCTGGGCTGGTGGTTCGCCCTGTACAGGGGGTCGGAAGGAGCTTCTGATTTTTTTCGGCATGTAGACTTTATCCACATACTTTCCGAAAGCATTAATATACTCCTTCACAGGCTCCACAATTATGTTGGATCAAACTGACAGAGTAATGATCTTCATTGATAGCTCAAACCTGTTTCATGCCTGCAAAGCGTTCAGGCAAGGATTCAAAATGGATTACGAAAAGCTCAGAGATGTTCTATCTGCTGGAAGAAAGATGATAAGGACATACTTTTATGCCTCCTTTAATCCAGAAAACAAAGAAATAAAAGAGAGGCAAACCAGATTTTATAACGCTCTACAAGAGAAGGGCTTCCATGTTGTGACAAAACCATTGAGAAAAAGAAATGATGGCTTAATTGAGAAGGGCATAGACATTGCTTTGGCAGTAGATATGCTTTCTTTGGGTTTTCACAAAGCCTATGATGTCGCTATACTGGTTAGCGGCGATGGAGACTTCATCCCGGCTGTAAATGTAATTAAATCTCTTGGGCTGAGAGTTGAGGTTGCAATGTTCATGAACGCTCTGAATCCAGATTTGAAAAGAATCGCAGATAGGTTTATAGCACTTGATGAACTGGCTGATAAAATTGAGAAGAAATAGCTCTTATTGCGGGTGGCCAGCCCAGCAGGACAGGTCTACGAGGACCGTTCAGGGGGAACGCCCCCGCCACCCGCAGAGTTCTTATCGGTTAGTAGTAGAATGCAACTACTATTTATGGATTGTGGTGAGTCCTTTAAGCATTCATGGTACTTACCTTTCATCCGTTTTATTTCTGGCTCGAGATTAGTCCGGTTCCAATAACAACAGCGATTATCGCTACTACCACGATTCCCAAGCCCATCTCGGCCAGGCTAAACTATTGGGGGCCGAACATTTGCTCCGTCGCCGTATCAGCAGTTGGTCCGAGAACCATTGCGAGGGACAATCCTAAGCCAATAATAATAAAAACGGCTCCAACTGCCGACTATTATGCCTTCACTCATATTCTATTCATCTCCTTAGCGTAGCCGCACCAATCAAAGCCACCAACATAGCAACAACATCAAACCCTATCGCTTCGCTCGCCCCGACCTTTTTGCACGCTGTCCTCGGCTTTCACACCTCCAGCCTCCACGATAGGTGGGATTTCGAGCCATATTGTTTTTTGATATGATACTACTTACTTAGAAATTACTGATTAGTTACGCAAACTGAAAATTTTATTAAAACTAATCTCTCACAATTCTTGCTTTCTTGCGATATAGCACCTTGCTGGCCTTGATTACATTCCATCTACTGTCATTCACCTTTGAGTTTTCTTGTGGTGCAAACAAGCTTTCCGCCAACCAAGATGTCACGACCCGGTGACCGCAATATACCTTTTATTGTCGCTACAAGCGCTCCAACTGTAACATTTAATAGCGCAGTCGCAATAAGTTGGGGCACCGTGGAAGATGGGAGTAACTGAGAAATTATTTCATAAATAAGCCTGTCAAAACTGAAAGTGCCGGAAAGAACTACAAGAGAGAGGTATAACCACTTAAAAGTCCCGATTATCGATCCGCCAAAGACATACATTGAAGAGAACATTACTGGATTAGTAATTGCTGCAAAGAAGTATTTGACTGCACCTTCTTCATAGCCCATGATTTTCCCCCCATTGATTTTAACTCTTTCAGACCCCCACATGCCTTCTAAATTTTCTATAAAAGCTCTTGATTGCACGATATTATTTAAGACCCCTATTAAGGAGTTCGTACATCATCTAAGTTATCATCTTGAATTTCCAGTTCTTCCCATTTAATTAAATTTTCAACAATACTGATGAATTCATCTAATTTCTCGTCATCTATGTTTCCGTTGATATAATAGTAGATAACATTTATCGCCTTCTCAGAACCGTACTCAGGTTCAGGAATCCCTAGAAAAGATTCTAGATCCTTTCTAAATGAATGCTTACCTAAAGTAAATTTAGTTGTATATTCATCTATTATCCCATTGATTTTTTCATGCCTCGGTTTATCATCATCTCTGTCAAATAAAACAGAATGTTTTATCCCTAATTTTTCAAATAAAAACATATATCTAGGAATGTTGTATTTTCCCATTGCGTTTAGAATGTATACATCATTGTCAACTTTTATTTTTCCAGTCTTTATGAGATAATCTATGAGAATTTTCTCGCTAGGCCCCTCACAAATCAGAACGACATCCGAAAAGAAGGCGTTGCATCTATCTGAATCCAGCCATAAATGATATCGGAGAGTTACTTTACCCTCCTCAAATGTCGCACCTCCTCCAAGTTTAGCTTCAAATTCCAGATTCTCTTTCAATATCTCCTCAAGCTCGCCGTCGGTTATTTGGTATGCAACTGTCATTCCTTTTTCTTTTTTAAGCCTTATAAGGGCTGACAGCTCTTCCGTATGTCTACTCATGAAAAAAGGAGAGTGAGTAGATATCAATACTTGGTTCCCCGGGGTTCTGGCTATTCCTAGTAGATTTCTATTCAAAATCTCCTGCTGGAAAGGATGCAAATATGCTTCAGGCTCCTCAAAAAGAATCATAACGAATTTAGGTGAAAAAAACTTCTCTCTCTTTTTCTCTCTTTGCTTCCCGATATAATTACTTGAAAGTTTTATGATGGCATATATCAACTGCCTCTGAAATCCACTACCAAAGGATTCTATCTTCATTTTTTCGTCCAAAATTTTATCTTTAACAATGGGCTCGATCAAAGTTTTTATTATGTCATTGGGTTCTATGGGTCGTACAAACAAGCTAAACTCTGCCTGCCATTGCTCAAGCTCATCATTTATGGAATCAATCAATCTCTTTAGCTGAGTGCTTTTAGACGAGTCTTCCCCCTCAACAATTTCACCTTTAAGAAGCTTGTTAAGACGCTCAAAAGAAGTTTTTAGATCCTCATAAGCTTCAGTACTGCTAGAAATTTCAGATATTACAAACTGAAGCAAATTTCGTAAGGGAGATGGTCCTGATAGCTTGGTTACCTCTTTAACTACACTAACTGCCGGAATATAAATTATATCACCGAGTTTAGCCTCAGAGATGTTCTTGGCACCGTAAAATAGTGTATCAGAGAGAGTTCCGTCGTTAGTATATGCATATAAGTTACTCTGTCTGCTTCTAACATGTTCTCCTCTCAAGTACTTTCTTACTCTGAGCCTATTATTAGGTAATTTATATTCTTCTCTCAAACTCTTAAATTCACTAAGTTCCAGTTCAAATTCTACCTCTATCCAATTTTCATCGTCTCCCGTCTCAAATTTTGGAAAATCCCGATCTTCATCATATTTTAAGTCCTCATAAAAGACCCTTATGGCATCTATTGTGTTAGATTTCCCGGAGTTATTTGGTCCTACGAGGAGCGAATAATCTTTCAAGCAGATTTTCTGGTGATGTATGGATCTAAAGTTGTGAATAACTATTTCTCGCATTTTCATGATTAGCCCCCCATTCAGAGCCAACCGTATTAATAATGCCTTTCAGTTCATCTTTTTTTAATTGTGAATGAATCTCCGGAGCATTTTTGCGGATCAGCTTGGCCATTGGCTACACCTCTACATAAATATAAACGTTCAATAATGAATAGCTACGACACTTACTTAAAAGTTACTGATTAGTTCCAACACAGGGGACTGTCAAGAATAACACAAAAAATAAAAACTCAAAATACAAACCATGCAATCTCCAATCCAGCAGATAATTGAAGAAATCAAAGCCAAAAAAGTCTTTCGGAGGAACAAGAAAAAAATAGAGTTAAAAATCCTCTCAGCCATACTCTACTTCCATGGTCTATCTTTAAGGAAAGCAAGCAAATTCATCTCTCTTTTCCAGAAAATAAGCTACGAATCAATCAGAATCTACTACCACAGACTAAAAAGAATCTTAAAACCTCCTGAAAGGAAGAAAAGAAGATTAATAGCAATAGACGAAACCAAACTAAAGCTGGAAAACAAACATATTTTCATCTGGAGTGCAGTTGACGTTGATACCAAGGAATGCTTAGCTGTATGGGCAACTGA
Organism: Geoglobus sp.; assembly: GCA_027019885.1. GTDB lineage: Archaea > Halobacteriota > Archaeoglobi > Archaeoglobales > Archaeoglobaceae > Geoglobus. Next base: position 543 of record JALUWC010000547.1, on the reverse strand, counting down.
AGGGAGATCGAGTTTTCATGCCTATGCTTTCCTTAAAGAAGTTCTCAGATACTGCGAGAATAAACCTGAAATCATTGTAGACAGAGGGCCATGGTATCTCTGGGCTCTGAAAGGATGGGATTTGATTATAAACATGAAACCTTTGGAAAGAGAAATGCAGTGGAGGGATTCTTTTCTCTGCTTAAGGGAAGAACTAAAAGGTTCTTTAACAGGTTTCCTTTCATGAGTTCTTTTGATTCTGTGCAGAGCTGGTTGGAGAGTTTTGTGGGGTTGTACAATATGGGAGTGTTATCTTGACAGTCTCCCAACACAGTTAACATACTTCTTGTCCAGATGTAAAGATCCCTCAACCCCCTTCTTAGATACCTCATGTAACATGGTGGTGGCAAATACGTAATGCTTATATAATATGGGTTAAAAAAATTAATGGGTGGCCACGCCTTCACGAAGAATCCTATTTTTATCGAAGTCATATCAGGTAGCTCGAAAATTCACTTTTGATTTTTTGGAGAATTTTTGGCAGTTTGTTATGTGGATGAAAAT
>JALUWC010000546.1 GCA_027019885.1 Geoglobus sp. | reverse complement strand
AAACCGAGTAATGAAAGCCTCATCCAGTCGACGCCTCTGGTCTCCTGCAGTTATGCAGTGCCCAAGAGTGATGAGAATAGACAGAATCCACCCTGATCCAGTCAAAAACTTGATTCAAAGCAATAACTCCCACAACTTCGGTGCCAGCGATAGCATCTCTTTCTGCAAAAGGTGAGATGCCTGTAACGGTATAGCACGTTTGTTCGTTCATGTTTCATCAACCCCCGTAAAACTTCTGGAGCAATCTTGCACCGCAGACTGGAGGAAGTGTGAACGCTAAAAGCAGCTGAGCAAGGTAAAAAATGTTCCACAGCAGCCTGAAAAAGCCTTTATCGGTGAAGGGGGAAATCACCACCAGCATCACGGAGACGAGAATGGGAATTGCGAACAGCTTCAGACACACCCTGTCTTTACTTAACATGAACAGCACAATCAGCAAGACCTCCGAGAGGACAACGGAGGAGTAAACGAAGCTTTTCAGGATTGCGTAGAAGAAGAATACAGTGTTTAAAAAAATTACAGAGTAAATGATTGTTGTCTTCCGCATAAGCTACCCCCTGCTGAACTCCAGATGGGCAGTATAGCTGTCAGATGGCGCAATTGTGTGAAACTCAATATCAGCTAACGCCACATAGTTTATCTTGTAGTCTACATCAACTGTGCCTGTATCTGGAGTTACATCGTCGCCAACTCTGAACTTTAAGCTGAAGCGTATATAGCTGTTGTCAAAGTAAATCCCATCATCTCCTCCATTATCTATTTGTCCGTCGGGTTCGAAAACATTTACTATTTTTATATATCTCCCATAAATGTCGCCGGGTTCTGCTTTTATGAACTTGTTATTTGGCGTGACACTTATGCTGAATGGTCCCAAGTTTATTCCGAGTGACACGGCTGCCGAGTCTTTCCTATTGTCTGCCTCAATACTGGACCCCGTTCCTGCACCGAAATGATCGTACTTAGATATCTGAGTCAGATCTTGATTTGATGTGGTTATTCTTACTTTCGTTATGTAGTTGTATGTGTGGAATACAGTACCACTCGTTGCTCCATCGCCGAACAATATTGCCGGCTGATTCAGTGTGAAGCCTTCTGTCTGAATATCGAAGTAAACCGATGAGTCAACGTAGCCAGTCCCGCTCAGGTCTATTGAACTTGATGGTGAAATCTCTGTGATGATGGTCGTGTCAAATGTCCATGTTGCAATCTTGATTCCAAAAACATTGTATATATCAAAAACTCTATGGGAATTTTTGTAATCAGACCGGTGAATAGCTAATGAGGAAAGGCTATTCTGACCCTTCTCAACAAAAGTGGCAGCATAGAACCACATGTGTGAATCAAAGACCACGTTACCTGAGTTCAAATCTATAATAGCAATGGATTCTGAGCCTTTCGAGTTGTACCACTCAACTTCAGCCAGAATTGTATTATCTAGCTCTTGTGCTTTTAGGTAATCTTCTATCGCTTTTAAGATCATTTGCTTTTTGGTTTTGCCGAGTTTGGCATCCTTACTAACCTCCTTTAGTGCATAAGCAACTGCTTTTGATATTGCATAGGATTTGTTCACCGGTTTCCATAGTGATTTGATTTTGAATGTATAGGGTATACTGGCCTTGTTTTTATAGGTCTTAATGGACTCCTCTGCAACAGCATGCAAATCCTTCGATAGACTTTCAGTTGTCACAGTATCCTGAGCTTTGGAGGTGTGAACGTCAGAGTTTAAAGAATTTCCAATCCTTTTTCCATACCTTATTTCGAATAATTGCTTACTTAATTCTTTTGATATAAAAATTATTATCTACTAAAATTAAAAATCACTGTAAATCACTGTATCATCCGTATCAAAAGCTTTCGAGCCACTTTTAATGTTGGAAATGACTCACAACAAATCTCACAGGGTTCTTTTCATTTCCCACTTCCACAACAATTAAATCCTTCAAAACAGAATCTCCTAAAATCAGAAGTTTTGTAGGGTGATCTCTATGGACTTCAAACTCTCAAAAGAGCAGGAGATCAAAAGGGCTGCAAGGGGATTTGCAGATCAGAATACATCCATTTCAGTTGCAACCTCAGCCAGACGTCAGGATTGCTCACCATATGGGAGAGTCAAGCCAAACTTTGCTCTCAGCAGGTCTCAGTTCGGTGGATACTAAAGAAACCCTTATTAAGTACTACCGGATAGTGTACTACATGGGAATCGTGACGAGAAAGTATCAGATTACGATACCGCCAGAAGTGAGGAAGTCGCTCAACATCAGAATTGGAGACAGGGTGGAAATTGTCAGAAACGAGAGGGGAGAATTCGTACTGAAAAAAGTTGAAGAGAATGTGGATGAATACATCCGTGTGTTGGAGGATGCTGCCGGGGCATTAAAAATGGACAGGGAAAAATTGAAGGAGATTCAGAAAGCTATTGGGGAGAGTTTGCATGTCTGACGTTTTCGTGGATACCAATGTTCTGGTAAGAGTACTTAACAAAGAGGAGAACTACAGAGATACGATAAAAAGCCTCGCAGCAATAAAGGTCAATGGCTTCAACTTTAAAATGTCCTGCATAGTGCATTTCGAGATACTCTGGGGATTCTCCCTGTACGGTGGGGATGTTAAAAAATATGAAAATATAATAAAAAAATTCGAATTTGAATTAACTCCATTGACAAAAGAAGACGTTGAACTTGCCTCAAAATACTGCAAGAACAAGAGCCAGGTAAGAGACTGCTTTATTGGAGCGACAACAAAAAATAGAGAGGGAATTCTGCTCACATACAACGTATCTGACTTCAAATGGGTAGATAAAGTTTACACGCCGGAAGAATTTGTTGAAAATTCGATTAAACAAACTGGAGAATAATTTACTCTGGAATGTGTTAATGAACAAATATATCAGGATATTGAATAAAAAAGGATAGATACATATAATCCAGCTCACAGAAGCTACCCTTTGAATTCTTCCCTGAACTTTCTGTACAAAAGAATTGTAAAGCCATAGGCAAAAATCAGAGAGCCGGAAAAGCCAATGCGACTGTACGGAATGACGTTATCGGGCAGTACGTGCGTGAAATAGAGGGTGAAGCCGATAAACAGCAGATCGATAATTCTATTTCTATCTTCCCTTTTCAACGTAAGAGTGCTTTTTATGATCAGTGCGAAGAATAGAATGTAAGGCTATAAATAATCACTAACAGCAGAGTTTTGGAGTTTCATATAAACAACCTCCACTCTTGAATCTTTAAATTTTTATCTACCTTCTTTAATTTCTTTATCTCGTTTCGATTCCTCCTTTCCCTTTCGATATTCCTCTGCCAAAAGCAATAGCACTCCGTAAGCCCAGATGAGGGAGCCGGCAACGGTAAGCTCGTAGCTCTGAAAAGCTGCACCGCAAGCGAAGATTATTACTCCGATAATTCCGACATCTATGATTCTCTCTTTCACATGGCTTCCAACGTTTTTTATGTCCTTTAACAGGTAATATATCCCAACTATCCATATCAGGGCAATCGCAGCTTTTGTTATGGCATCAATCGATACGCTCATTTTTAACCCCCAGTCACGCAATTATGGCGTAAAATATGCTCAATGCATCGCAGTTCATGATATGGACTAAAAAATACTGGGTTTTTTGATTTCATTTTCGATCCAATCTCTGAATTCCTAAGGCTACAACATAGACGATCGAAGAGATTGCGAATAGCTTGAAGCAAGTAAGGTAGATATCACTCACGACAGCTATTTTCGTTACTGTATAGCTCTTACCAATACCCATCACCTCTGCGAAGCCTGTTAGGATTACGTATGCGAAACTCAAAGTTGAAGCTATAAGTATCGTAAGCTCACTATTTCTCAGTTTGTCGATTATGGGAATGGGTATTATCGTTGAAGCTGATGCAGGAGTTAGAAAAACGATAAACATCGTCAAAAATCCTATAATAGGCAGCAGTTGTATATTTTTATCTAAAATGTTATTGCTAATCGTTTTGGTTATCGGTAAATATATTGCTGGCAATACCATAGTAAGCATCACCGGAAGCAAATATCCTATTTTTTCAGGTGCTTTTTTTAACACCTTGTAAAGCGCTAAGGCGTACATCCCAAATGGAACCGAGAATAGTAGAAATATCATGCTCCTCACCACCAAATGCTTGATAAATAAAAAATATAAATTTCATTACAATTAAATCAGCCTCTTACGTACTTTACCAAGCCAAGAGAGTACTTAGCTGTTTCGAGCAAGCTGTTTTCTGTTATCTGTTTTACTGTAGAATTCGATTGCCACGTATCTGGATTGAGGAAGATAGTCCAGAACAGTGTTTCTACATATGCGTGCGAATATCCTGCCAAATCTTTAGTGGCTTGCTCTGGATCGCTGATCGGATAATAATACCAGTTGTCTTCAACGACAGACTTAAAATTATATCCTGAGTCCCAGTTATTCGTAACGTAATCTTCGTATGCGTAATGTACCCATTTAAAAGCTGCTTGTCTCAGTTCAGCTCCGGTATGCAACGGCTGTCCAACATCTGTCATGAAGTGGCTTGCATATCCGAGATTTGTATATGCTGAATATTTGTACCCGCTTGAATATCTGTTTTTGGCTATATCTGCGTAGTATTTAGTTTCACTTGGAGCTGAACCGGTAGGAACACAGATCCCATTTGGCAAACAGTATGATGGATTGTAGTAGTGGGTCCATGAATGAACGACCTGCATTATAAAGTCCCACATCCAGTCAGGATACCCAGGTGGAGGTGGAACTTGCGTCCAGTAGTCGGGGTCGTCAGCATGGTCTCTTGCAACTCCACAATAGTAATCGCTCTCTCCCCACTTCTTGCATGAGATGTAGATTATGCTCTGATGAGTATCCACATTCCAGAGGATTCCCACATCTCCACCATACTTTGTTCTGAAGTACTCGTTCACAGCCTGAGCAACTTTTTCCAGCATAGCCTCTTCCTCCTTTGTGAGGTTTATTCCTGTTTTTGAGCTCAGAGTGATCAAGGTTGTATTGCCGTCTTTAATGGTTTTTACATGATACTTTCTCCACAGCTCTTTCACAAATTTCTTCAGCTCAATTTTCTCTTCTTTCGTCAGATTTGTGCTGCTGTCTATATACTTGAAAGTTGCAGCTCTTCCCTTTTCTATGCTTCCAGCGGCGATGATTATCCAGTATGGTGTTGCGTTTTCGAGAGCTGGGTCAATTTTTATGATGTTTATGTTCTTATGTAGCTCTATCCTCTCCGTAGTTGGAATTGGTTTTATTTTTGTGGTGTTTGTTGCCATCGCCGGACTCGCTACACTCCCAAGCATCACCAAAACCAACAACACCGCCAATGTTCTTTTCATTGCAACACCTCAAAAAGCATTAGTTATCAGATATATTTATTATTTTCGTTTATTTACTATCTAAAAACTTTAGTTATCGACTAAACTATTTAGTTACCAGCTAAACTTTTTAGCCAGTAACTAAAAACTTTAGTCCCGAAATAAAAATATACTTGATTGACTAAGGAATTGCTGTGAAGAGCATTTACGTCTTGCTCTCAATTGT
>JALUWC010000545.1 GCA_027019885.1 Geoglobus sp. | reverse complement strand
GAGTGGTGAAGGTAGAGCTTTCTGTGCTGGAGCTGACATAAAAATGTTCTCGAGATCAGACGTTTACAAAGCCAGAAGGTTTGTGGAGGATCTTGGAAGGGTTCTTGAGGAGCTTGAAAATCTTGACATTCCTGTTATTGCTGCAATCAATGGATTTGCCTTAGGGGGAGGATGTGAGCTTGCGATGGCATGTGACATAATAATTGCAAGCGAGATGGCAAGCTTTGGACAGCCTGAAATAAACATAGGGGTTATCCCAGGAGCTGGAGGCACGCAGAGATTTGCAAGGCTGATTGGATGGAAAAGGGCGATGGAGCTATGTCTTACAGGTGAGAGAATTGATGCAGAGGAGGCATACAGGCTTGGGTTGGTAAACAGGGTTGTTGAGCATGAAAGGCTTATGGATGAGGCTTTGAGAGTGGCAGAGAAGATCAAGGAGAAGCCACCTCACGCTGTCATGCTCGTCAAGCATGCTGTTAACAGGGGCTTTAAGATGAACCTGAGAGATGGGATTATGTATGAAAGGGATCTTTTTGCAGTCTCTTTCGCCAGCAAAGACGTTAAGGAAGGGTTTTCGGCATTCATTGAGAAAAGAAAAGCCAAATTTGAAAAGGAAAGAGATTGGGCTTAGATGATGCCTTTTTTCTTAAGTTTTTTCAGTTTGTCTCCTGAGATTCCAATATATCTCCCATATATCAGCTCATTGTCCGCTCCAATAGGTCTGCATGCCCATTTTACCCTTCCAGGAGATTTTGACATGAATCTCAAAGTTGAATTAGGTAGCAGAAGGTCTCCATAATGCGGGTCTTTGATTCGTACAAATGTCCTCCTGATTTTGTGGTGTTCTGTTTCAATCACCTCCTTCGGTGAGTTAAGCCTTCCCGTGACAACAGTACCCTTTCTGTCAGGTCTTCTCGAGTAATCCATTACAATTCTGAGAAGTTCCTCCGATGTATGCTGCATTGTAAACTTCTCAATCTCATGCTGAATGATTGGCTGATTTTCTGGAGTCAGTCTCTCTTTCATGGTTGGGAACCTTTCTCTCAAATCGGGGCGGTTCATTATTTCGCAAACTGCTGCCCAGTTTGCATCTGTGAATCCTGAAATGAACACGTATCCGTCCTTTGACTTCACATAGGTGTACGGGAAGACAGCATAGTCAAAATTCCCTGCTCTGGTCATTTTGTCTCCGGACATGTGGAAGTACTGCATGAGATAGTTTGCAACTGCCATCAACCCCTCAGAAGGTGCCATGTCTATGAACTGTCCTCTACCGGTTTTGTGTCTGTAAAATAATGCAATCAACACCCCAAGAGCGGCAAAAGCCCCCCCAGCATACCATCCCATCCAGTTTCCATGTCTGAGAGGTTTTTTGTATTCTTCTGGCACGTCAGGATCAAGCTCAGGTTCTCCTGTGACTGACATGATAACTCCACGAGCCTGATCTGTCAGATCAGAGTTGGACTGGTTACCATGCTTTCTGCTCTCCTCTCCAAACTGTCCGTAGCTGTGGATAGCACAGTATATGAGTCCGGGGTTTATTTCTCTGAGCTGTCTGTATCCAATGCCTATGGAATCCATGTAGCCGGGTTTGAAAGTTTCAATGATCACGTCAGCTTTCTTTGCCAGTTTCCTGAACAGATTTTTCCCATCATCCGATTCGAGATTCAGCGTGATGTGGTATTTGTTTCTCGCCTCTGTGATGTAGGCCAATCCTGCATCTTCGATCATGATCCCGTGGGGCGTCATTTTCCTTGCAATATCCCCTTCAGGTGGCTCAATTCTGATCACCTCAGCTCCAAGCTCGGCAAGCAGTGATGAGGCGAAGAGTCCGGCATAACTACCATAGCTCAGATCTAACACAACAACGCCCTCCAATGCCTCCGGCTTGCTGTGGATGTCATCAGGATTTGTGAGTGAGTAGATGAACTTTGCATATTCCGGATCTATTGCCATCCCCACAATTTTCTCCTCCATCTGAATCACCTCACGGGAATTTCAAACCCCTCTTTCCATCCCAGTCATCCGGAGGGCATTGAGCAGGAATGCTCTCATCCCATCTGTATATCACTCCCTCATTGTAAAGTCTCTCAATTTCATCCATGCTCATTCCGAGAATTCTTGAGAGTACGTGTTCGTTGTCAAAGCCGAGGGGTCTTGCTCCCCATCTGAGTCTTGATGGCGTTTCCATTCTTGGGGGATACGCAGGCTCAATCAGCTTTCCGTAAAGGGGATCATCATACTCCTGTACTGCATTTCTCTCTGTAAAATGCTGGCTGTAATACACATCCTCGACATCAAGAACTTTTGATGCAGAAAAGCCGTGCTCATCTGCAAGTTTTTCAATTTCCTCCGAGGTTTTGTCTTCGGCCCATTTCGAAACCTCTAAAAGAATGAATCTCGCATTCTCATCTTTCAGTCTTACAAGGGGATCTTTGAATTTTTCAAAAAGATCTTCTCTCTTCATAGCTTTACAGAGGCCTTCAAATTCTTTCTCGCTGAATGCTGTTATTGCAATCCAACCGTCCCTGCATTTGAAAAGATCTGAAGGACATACAGCAGGATCTCTGTTTCCGGCTCTCTCCCTGTCATCCCCGGTGATGTGGACATACAGCCATGTCCAGTCCATGATTCTCGTAACGTTTTCAACCTGAGAATAGTCAATGAACTGCCCCTCTCCGCTTACCTCCCTGTAATTCAAGGCTGCAACAATTGCCAAGGCACTCATCAGAGCTGTTATCCAGTCTGCAATCCAAACTCCTGACTTTATCGGTCCCCTACCTTCATGTCCAGTGATGTACGACAGTCCTCCTTCGCTCTGTGCTATGGCATCATAGCTTGTTCTACCGGTAAAAGGACCCCAGCTTCCAAATCCTGAAACGTGGAGCTGTATAATTTTCGGATTTATCTCTCTAAGCTGTTTGTAGCTGAGACCCCACTTTGAAAGCCTGCCGGGGGTTAGATTGTCTATGACCACATCGCTCTTCTTAACAAAATCGTAGAGGATCTTTCTTGCCTTTGGATGTCCGAAATGCATTCCAACCCAGTACTTGTTGTGGTTCTGCTCAAGCAGCCCTGGTGAGAGATTCTTCCAGTAGTATGCAAAGGGCGTTACATACCTCATCTGGTCTCCACGCTTTGGCTCAAATTTTATCACCTCTGCACCAAATTCAGCCAGTATATCTGCCGTTGCAGGTCCAAGAACAACTGAACAGATTTCAAGAACTCTCACACCCTTCAGTGGCTCATCTCTATCAAACAGATCGCCACCAAGCAGGTTTTCTGCAAATTCAGCAAAGCTGTTCAAAACACCACCTCCAAATTAATTCAATGATTATTTCTTATAAAAATTTGGTGTTAGTCCAGTCAAAGGGAGATCAAAGTTGGAAATTTTTAAATAGTTGAAACACGAGTAGTATACTCATGGTGCAACTCTTTATTGACCGAAAGGAGGAACTTAATTTTCTCGAAAAGAATTACAAAAATGCGAGCAGTCTCATCATAGTATATGGTCGGAAAAGAATAGGGAAAACCAAGTTGGTGCTGGAGTTTGCGAAGAATAAACCTTCAATATATTTTCTTGCAGACGAGAGAGGGGATTTTGAAAATTTAAAAGAACTCCAGAAGGTCATGGCGGAGTATCTTGAAGACAACCTTTTCAAAAAGGCAGATATAAAAGACTGGGTAGAATTGTTTGAAGAATTTTCGAAAAGAGCAAGGAACAAGCCTGTGGTAATCATAGATGAGTTCCCATATCTTGTAAGATCTAACAAAGCCATACCTTCCATTTTCCAGAAAATATGGGACACCATCCTGTCAAAAAGAGACGTTTGCCTGATCCTCCTGGGATCGAGCATATCCATGATGGAAGACCACACCCTGTCGTATAATTCACCTCTCTATGGCAGACGGAGCGGTCAGTGGAAGCTACTACCTCTTAAATTCAAACATCTCAGAAGTTTCTTTCCGTTCTATGGTGTAGAGGATCTGATAAAGGTTTATTCAGTTACTGATGGGATACCTGCCTATATCCTGAAGTTTGATCCGGAGCTCAGTTTTGAAGAAAATCTGAAAGTACATGTTTTCAGGCAGGGAGAATTTCTCTACAGTGAGGCAGAGTTTCTCCTGAAACAGGAATTAAGAGAACCTGCAAACTATTTCAACATACTGAAGGCCATAGCATCTGGAAAGCATAAACAGGGGGAAATCGTGAACTTCACCGGTCTGGACAAAACCTTAGTATCCAAATATCTCCAAACACTTCTCAGAATTCACGTTATAAAAAAGGAATTTCCGGTAACGGTGGAAAAAGAACTGAGAAATGCGTATTACGTTTTTGAAGACAACTATTACAATTTCTGGTTCAGGTTCGTTTACCCAAACAAGACACTCATAGAGAGTGAGGTAGCAAACAGGATCTTTGATACGTTTAAAGAAGATTTTGGGATGTACATTTCAACCATTTTTGAAAAAGTATGCCGAGAAATGGTGTATGATCTCCTACCATTTACCTTCACAAAAACAGGCAGGTGGTGGCACAAAGAGATGGAGATCGATATAGTTGCTATCAGCGAAAAAACCAGGGAAATTTTGTTTGCGGAGTGCAAGTGGAAGGATAAAATCAATGCACAGAAAGTATGCAGTAAACTGGTTGAAAAAGCAGCAGGTGTCAGCTGGAATAACAATAGCAGAGAAGAATATATGGCTGTCTTTGCCAAAAGTTTTAGCAAGAAGATCCAAGAGTTTGAGGGAAAGAAAGTTTATTGCTTTGATCTGAAGGACTTTGAGAGACAAATCAGAGCTCGCTAAACTCGGGGCTTTGTTTTAGAAGTCTGAGAATTTCTGTTTGAGCAAATTTTTGATGTTGTTATAGTTGAGAGATCAGCATCACTTAAGAAAGTTTGCGGCAGCCTTCTGTGTGAGGAAGCGCTCGATATGATCCACATGCTGAACTATCCTCCCTTCATGAAGAGGAATTGCAGAACGATTTGGAATATTTGCTGAAACTTTGCAGATACAATTGTAAATCTTCTTGATGACATCCTCGACGAGCTCATGGAAAAGGAGGATCGGGCATTGCATGTTGTTGAAATTGCAAAGGTTTTAACAGTTCTTTTCATGGAGATGATTGAAAGGGAAGCAGATAAATTGAAAAAATGATTTTCACCCTACTTAATGCATATCACGGGTATATCGGTGTTCAGTATAACCCTCTGAGCAACACTGCCAAAGAGAAGCTTTCCAACAGGAGACCTCTTTCTGACTCCCATCACAATCAGTTCTGCATTGTTCTCCTCACTGAAGGTTATGATGTCATCGGCAGGCTCCAGACCTCTGACGAGCAGATGGGTTTCAACCTCAACTTCATACTCCTTCGCAACATTTTCAGCTCTATCTAAGAGTTCTCTTGCTCTCTCCACATCCTTTTCTCCTGTTTTGTCACCACCAAATAGCGAGTGAATTATGTTCAGCCTTTTCCCTCTCAATTTCGCCTCTTCTGCAGCAAAACTTACAACTTTTTCCATTCTGTCCTCATCATCAACCGCAGCAACAATCATCAGGCAG
>JALUWC010000544.1 GCA_027019885.1 Geoglobus sp. | reverse complement strand
CTTTAAGGAAAGGTGAAGCGGATTTCGTAATGGGTAGCAGGTTCAAGGGAAAAATCCTACCCGGAGCGATGCCCTGGCTCCACAAGTACATAGGCAATCCCCTGCTGACGTGGTTCCTCAATTTCTTCTTCAAAGCAGGAGTCAGTGATGCCCACTCAGGTTTTAGAGCTATTACGAAGGAAGCGTTGCAGAAATTGAAGCTCAGATGCCACGGCATGGAATTCGCATCGGAAATGATAATTGAGGCTGTCAGGAGAGGGCTGAGAATAAAAGAGGTACCCATTATCTACCACCCACGGGATGGGGAATCAAAGCTGAGCTCATTCTCTGATGGATGGAGGCATCTGAAGTTCATGCTCCTTTACTCTCCAAAACACCTGTTTGTTTATCCCGGCATGGTTCTGTTTCTTTTTGGATTTGTACTGGTCCTGCTCATAAGCGCTGGCCTGTCAAAATTCGGGAATGTATCGCTTGGGGTTCACTCCATGATTACTTCAAGTTTGATTGCCATCAGTGGCTATCAGTTACTCCTGCTGGGTCTGGCAGGAATGGTTTACGCACACAAAGCAGATATTGCACCAGAAAACGAAGTTGTTGACACTCTGCTGGACAGACTGACCTTAGAGAAGGGAGCCGGCGTGGGTCTGACAATATTTCTTATTGGTTTTGCGTATGCTGCATACCTGGTTTGGAACTGGATCTCAAGTGGATTTGGAAGTCTGCCTCTCCTCAAACAGGACATTCTTGCATTTACACTGCTTGTCATAGGGTTGCAAACCGTATTTCATTCATTTTTCTTGAGCCTGCTGAGTGAAAGGATATGAAATTGTGGAACAGCAATGAAGATCGCTTTTGTTTACGATGCTATCTATCCATGGATTAAGGGTGGAGCTGAGAGGAGGAATTATGAGATAACCAAAAGATCTGTGAAATGGTATGAAAGTTGAAATCTCTCCACACGCAAAGAAAAGATTAGCGATGAGAAAAATACCAGAAAGTTTGATTTTAAACACACTTGAAAATCCAGATAATATCATGTTTGACGAGAAGACCGGATATTTTATAGCAGTAAAGAAAACAGACGATAATCTTCTGGTCGTAGCCTTCCTATTAATTGACGATGTTATCAGGGTCATCTCAGCGTTTTCGACGTCAAAGCTTAATATAGTCGAAAAGAGAATTAGGTCCGGGAGGTGGAGACTGATATGAAAGTCGAATATGATCCAGAGGCTGATATACTTTACATTCGAATTAAGGATGATACCATCAAGGATACTGTAGATTTAAATGAAGATGTCTGGGCTGATTTGAACGAAAAGGAAGAGATTGTGGGCATTGAGATCTGGCAGGCTAGAAAGCACGTAATTTCAGAGATTTTGAAGTTTTTGGAGAAAGCAAAAAAGGTATAAGTTTGACATGAAGAATCATGAAGATTACCTTCATCTACGACGCTGTTTACCCATGGATTAAAGGGGGAGCTGAGAAGAGGATTTATGAGATAGGCAGGAGGTTAGCTGATAGAGGGCATGAGGTTAACTGGTATGGTGTGGCTAACATATGCAAAAGGGGTGCAAAAAATTGAGTAAAATCAGAATCTACATGGACACGTGCTGCTACAACCGCCCCTTTGATGATCAAAATCAGGAGAGAATAAGATTGGAGTCGGAAGCTGTACTTCTAATTCTCAATCGCTGTCAAACTGGAGAGTGGGAAATTACTGGTAGTGACATCCTTGATTTTGAGATTTCAAAAATTGAGGATCCGGTCAGAAGGTATAAGGTCAATTCTCTGTATTCTCTTCACAGACAGAAGATTAGAATAGATGAGAACATTCGAAGGAGGGCTATAGAACTCCAGAACGCAGGATTTCCAGCCCTTGACGCACTACATGTAGCATGTGCAGAAGTGGGAGCGGATGTTATGTTGACGACAGATGATGATCTGATAAAATTTGCCTCAAAAAGTGTATTAAATATCAGAGTAAAAAATCCATGTGTGTGGCTGATGGAGGTGCTGAAATGAGAGCAAATCCAAACTTAATGACTCCGGAAGAGATAAGAATAGCCGGGTTAAAGGCTCTTGAAAAGGAGCTTGGCCCGGTTGGAATGGTCAGATTTCTCCAACAGTTTGATCTCGGCAGGGGGGATTACACCAGGGAAAGAAAGAAGCTACTGGAGGAATACAACGATGTGGATAAAATACTCAGAGAAATAGAGGCTGCGAGAAAAGAATAGTTGGGAAGAATATGAGAATCGCCTTTCATCTACGACGCCGTCTATCCATGGATTAAGGGAGGAGCTGAGAAGAGGATTTACGAGATCGGTAGAAGGTTAGCCGATAAACACGATGTGAACAAAAAATTAAAATCTTACAGACGATCTTCCATGATAACATTCACACAACATGCAGAGGAGCAGATAAGGATTAGAAAGATCGATAAAAAAGAGGTAATCGACACTTTGAGCAATCCAGGTGATTTACTATACGATGTGTTGGAAAAAACGTTTGTAGCTGTCAAGCGTTTAAATAGGAAATACCTTATAGTGATTTTTAGCATAGGTGCAGGATTTGTAAAGGTTGTAACGGCATTCAGAACGGATAAGTTAAGTATGGTTGACAATAGAATTAAAAAAGGCAGATGGGTGAAAGTATGAAGGTTAGATACGATCCGGATGCGGACATCTTGTATTTAGGGTTCAAGGATGCGGAAGTTGAGAATGTCGTAGATGTCGATGATGACGCTTACTTAGAATACGATAAAAACGGTGAAGTCGTTGGGTTGGAAATCCACAGAGTCAGAGATTTAATCTTTCCAGAACTGCTCAAGTATTTGCTAAAGGCTAAGAAAATCGTTAAACACCTCTAACCCATAGCCCGGGGAATTAAATGAAAATAGCATTTATCTACGACGCTGTTTACCCATGGATTAAAGGGGGAGCTGAGAAGAGGATTTATGAAATTGGTAGAAGGTTAGCTGACAAGCATGAGGTTCACTGGTATGGAATAAGATGGTGAGATGGTAAGGAAACGATAGAACACGACGGAATAATTCTGCACGGAGTTTGCAAGGCTGTTCCACTCTACGTTAACGGAAGGAGGAGCATAAAAGAGGATATCCACTTGGCTTCAAATTGTTGTCAAAGTTGATAGGGAAAAGTCCTCGGCTACCTCGCCCGGATGGGTGGAGATTATGGATGCCATGGTTTCGGTAGTCATCCCTACAAAAAACAATGGAGACATACTTGAAAAGTGTCTTAGGTCAATTCAAAATTTGGATTATCCAAAGGATAAGATAGAGATAATTATTGTTGATGGATATTCCACAGATAACACAGTAGAAATAGCCAAAAAATACGGATGTAAGGTTATCTTTGAAGATAAGGGAACAATAAGCTACGCAAGAGATATCGGCGTAAAGCATGCTGAGGGTGAGTTCATAGCTTTCACCGATGCTGACTGCGTCGTTGACAGAAACTGGATTAAAGAGCTTATAAAACATTTTGATGAAGATGTAGCTGCCGTTGGCGGGCCAAACCTGACACCGGAAGATGACACTGATTTTGCTAAATGTGTGGGAATTGTGCTATCATTTCTGAGCAAAGCCGGAGCCAGATACGGTCTTGCCGATAATAAGGTTATGGAAATATATCATAATCCCACATGCAACGTGATGTATCGAAAAAGAGTTTTAGAGGAGGTTGGTGGATTCAATCACAATCTTGTTACGGTCGATGATGAGGAACTTGACTACAGAATAAGAAAAAAAGGATACAGGATTATGTATACACCACTTGCGGTGGTTTATCACTACAGAAGACCCAACTGGAGAAAGTTCGTGAAAATGGCCTGGAACTATGGGGTGGGGAGAATGCAGACTATAAAGCTTCACAGAGATATGGGGCGATGGTTCCACTATGTACCCTCCTTGACAATACTCTTCATTTTCGCGTTAATACTGCTGTCTTACTTTTACCCCTCATTGCTGTGGTTAGCCCTTGGAATGCTTGTGGCTGGAGGTGCCGGAATCGCTTTGCTCAGCATATATCTCAATCTTAAACACAGAAGGAGAAACTTCCTTACGATATTCGGTTTGATAGCTATCTGGTTCTGGGGATGGGGTCTTGGATTCATTAGAGGTGTCTTAAAATGAAGATATATTTGCTAAACCCTCCGTACTTCCCTCATTTTGGCAGAGAAATGAGGTGGCAGGATACTGGAAGAGGAGGCACGCTATACTATCCAATCTGGTTATCGTATGCTACCGGTTTGCTTGAGCATGAAGGTCACAAGGTCAGGCTTGCAGATGCGCCAGCGTGGAACTGGAGGATGGAAGACGTTCTGCAAGACCTTAGGAAGTTCAATTCTGATATGGTGGTTGTAGGAACCAGCTTTACCAGCGTGAATAATGACTTAGATGTATGTAGTAAAATAAAAAACGAATTTGATGTGCCAGTCGTCATCGTTGGCCCTCCAACATCACAGTTTGCTGATAAAATGCTGAATTACGTGGATATTGTTGCAAGATACGAGTATGATTTCACTCTGGCTGAGCTGGCAGAAAAGATGGAGAATGGGGAAAAAATTCAGGACGTTTTAGGAATATCCTTTAAAGAGAACGGCAGAATTATTCACAATCCAGACAGGCCCTGGTCAACATCTGATCAGCTTGATGGGTTACCATTCGTGTCTGAGGTGTACAAAAAGCACCTGAACATTTACGACTACTTCCTCAACTACTCTCTTTATCCGATGGTTCAGATTTTTACTGGAAGGGGTTGTCCCTACAGATGCACATTTTGCTCGTGGCCCCAGAATTTCATGGGGAGGAAATATAGAGTTAGAAGTGTTGGTAATATTCTGGACGAGTTGGAGTGGATCGAGGAGAATCTGCCGGAGGTGAAGGAAGTATTCTTTGAGGATGATACATTCACCGTCAGTAAAAAGAGGGTTTTGGAGTTCTGCAGGGAGTATAAAGAGAGGGGTCTCGATATAAGCTGGTCGTGTAATGCGAGGGTTGACACGCTTGATCTGGAAACTATGAAGGAAATGAAAAAAGCAAATTGCAGATTTCTGATTGTTGGCTTTGAGTCTGCTGATGATAATATACTGAAGAATATCAAGAAGGGGTTTACAGTTGAACAGGCGAGGGAATTTGCCAAGAACGTTAAGAGGGCTGGGTTGTTACTGCATGCTGATTTTATAATCGGTTTGCCGGGAGAGACTAAAGAGACGATTGAAAAGACAAGGAGGTTTATTAAGGAGATAAAGCCTGAGCAGTTGCAGGTTTCTGTGTCTTCGCCGTTTCCCGGGACTGAGCTTTACGAATGGCATACGAAGAACGGGTATCTGCTGACTGAAGATCCGAATGAGTATCTGGATGAACAGGGACATCAGAAGAGCATAGTGTCTTATCCTTGGCTTAGTGCGGAAGAGATCGTCAAAGAGGTTGATAGGATTTTAAAGGAGTATTATTTATCTCTAAATTACGTTTCAGTTGCTATAAGACAGGTCTTGAGAAAGAATGGGCTGGAGGAGGCGAAGAGGTTGTTTTATTCGGCGAAGATGTTTTTGAAGTATA
>JALUWC010000543.1 GCA_027019885.1 Geoglobus sp. | reverse complement strand
GAGTTATCATGAACCCTCCATTTGGAATAAAGATGAGGCATGCTGACAGGGTTTTTCTGAAGAAGGCTTTCGAGGTTGGTGAGGTTGTTTACTCGATACACTCTGCTGGATCTGAGGAGTTTGTTAAGAGGATGGCTAATGAGAACAATTTCATGGTAACCCATGTGTGGAGATACAGAATACCACTCAGAAAAACATACAGCTTCCATCAAAAACCATATAAATTAATACCCGTAGAGGTATTCAGAATGGAGTGGATGTCAAGATGATGGTGTTTCCGGGCGATTTTCTTGGGTATGCTGAGGAGTACATAGCCGGCTACGGTATATATGAGGAGGATGGAAAGCTGTTTGCTGCAACAGCAGGCAGGGCTGTTGTGGAGGAAAAGGTGATCAGAATACTTCCTGTAAAGTCCATCCCCGAGATCAGGAAGAATGATGTGGTCATTGGCAGAGTTGTTGATACAAGGAACAGCTTTGCCATGGTAGAGATTGCAAGAAAGGAGGGAGATGACAGGGCTCTTAGGCATTACGACAGGGCATTTCTCCACATATCCAACATGAGCGATGGCTACATGAAAAATGTTGAGGATGGTGTGAGATATCTGGACATAATCCGCGCAAGGGTCATAGACTCAAACCTCAGGCTCTCGATAAAGGAGAGGGATATGGGGGTTATAAAGGCAATATGCGAGAGATGCAGCAGCCCTCTAATGAGAGTGAAGGATAAGCTTAAATGCCCAGAATGCGGGAATGTTGAAAAAAGGAAGGTATCCGAATACTATGGCAGAGGAGAGTGGTGAGAATGGAGATAAAGGTCATTGAGATCTCGGAGGATTATGTCAGGCTGATGATAAAGGGCGAGGATCACACATATCTGAACCTCCTTCAGCATGAGCTTGTGAGCGATGAAAATGTTCTCCTCGCCAAATACAACATAGTTCACCCCCTCAAAGATGAGGCGGAGCTCATGGTCAGAACTGATGGCAAGAATCCGGTTGAAGTGATAAAGGAGGCAAATGAGCGAATTATATCCAAAATAGATGAAGTGCTATCCCAGTTCTAAGGTTGCCTTTATCCCGTAAAGCTCCTCAAAAAACAGCTTTTTTTTGGCCATAATTTTAAATCTGAATCCAAGCCTCTCCATCTCCCGACAGACAGATTTTAAATTCAGAGAACTTGCCACAAAGATGATCCTGCCATCCTTATCAAGATTGTCCCCTATCTCTCTCAAAAACCTCACTGTCATTTCTGCCCCGCTTTTACCACCATCTATGGCTCTTTCTATCCACTCTCCCCTCTTTTCGAAATTCTGGAGCTCAAGGTAGGGAGGATTGAAAAGCACGAGTGTGAATCTTGCCCTGATCCCGTTGGCGAGATCTGTTCTTATGCATTCAATTCCAAAACTCTTCATGCATTTGACAGCGAAGGGGTTTATGTCAGTCGCAACAAGAAACCTGCATTTATCCATGATGAAGTATGAAACGTACCCGCTTCCCCCTCCAACTTCAAGAACAGTGTCATTCCTCCTCACCTCTCTCAGTGCGCACTCAAGGAGAAGCTCAGAATCCTCTCCCGGCTCATAAACGTTCTGACAGTTCTGCGTAAACTTCTGGAGAAATGTTCTCAGGTCTCTCATTTTTCAGCCCCTCCGAAATGCTAATTCCGAGCTTTCTTGCGATGTTGCCAAATTTCTTCCTCCTCATGCTGAAGGCAGTCTTTAAAAGCCTGTCGAGACTGTTCAGATTTTTCACCCTTATCTGAGGCTCCGGAGTTATTCTCACAATAGCAGAATCCACCTTTGGCTTTGGGTAAAAAGAGCTGGGTTTCACGAACTCAAGTATCTCAGCATTGCACAATGCCCTTGCCATTACGCTGAGCCTCCCGTAATTCTTGCTCCCCGGCAATGCTGTAAGCCTTTCAGCAAACTCCCTCTGATACATCACAACAGCAAGTCTGTATCTGCCTGTCAGAAGCCTGAGCGTGAGAGGGGACGAGATGCTGTAGGGAATATTTGAAACAAACTTGTCAAAATCCGGCCACTCAATTTTCAGCGCATCACCATGTAAAATGGTGAATTTTCCTTCAGAAATCTTGCTCTCGAACCTCCTTTCAAGAATGTGAATAAACCTTCTGTCCTTCTCAATTCCGTAAACCTTTCCTGCCTTTTTGAGAATGAACTCGGTCAGATTTCCGGTGCCGCATCCAACCTCAAGAACAACATCCCTGCTCTCAAGCTCTGCATATCTGATGATCCTCCTCATCAGTGCTCTGTCCTTCAGAATGTGCTGACCCTCTCTCTTGTAGAGTTTCATGGGCTATGCCGTGAAGAGCCTGTACTTTATGGATGGATTTTTTAGCTCATCAATTATTCTTGCCACAATTGCCTTCTCAGGATGAGCAAGACCCTTTACCCTTTCAGATATGTCAGCGAAACTCTTGAACTCTCCCTTCTTTCTCTCCTCAATTATCGCCCACATCAGCTTCTTCCCTATTCCGGGCAGAAGCTCGAGCTGATGGAGCCTTGTTGTTATCGGCCCTGCGCTGTTGTAGAACCCCACAAACCTCTCTTCCTGCTCATTCACTATATTTTCAAGAACAAATGGAAGCTCGGATTTTGCTGTAGGGGTGAGTTCATCATACCTCAGTCTTCTCTTTATCCTGTTGACGACATCCCTTTCTCCCTTGCCAATGTAAACCTTCTCCATAATGAGAGGATTTGTGCCCTTCTTTATGCTGACCTCAAGTAGTGTGAAGTACTGCTCGCCCACAACCTGAGCCAAGGGCTCCCTTCTGTGAATCGGGGTTCTATCATCAGGATGACCGTAAGGCATGAAATCCAGTACATACGCATAATCCTCAAGCTTCCTCTTCTCAGTCATAACCACCATCCAATTTAAAATGGAAGTATTTAATTTTTTCTGTTAATTTTTATACTTTTGAACAATATCCAGAATCTGCTGTATCTGTTCCTCGCTTAAAGTGATCCTCTCCTTCGCAAAAATAACCCTGACCTCGTCAGGTATCTCAGGCAGAATCTCAGCTATCTTTATTGCTATTTCATCACTAACAAATGGAAGTTTTACTGCCTCTTCAACAATCTTTCTGGCCTTTTCAGGGTCAATTTTCACAACTGCATTCAGATAATTCATGGTTTTTCTTGCCTCAAATGAAAGCTCACCCTTCTCCTTTCTTTTCGCAACAATCTCCCCCATAATCTCCTTTGCCTCTGAGGCTGTTATGTATCTGAACTCAATTACCTCCTTGAATGTCATTTCACGCCCCCCTGGGGTTTGAGATGCTCAGGTCTGGCGAAAACTATCTTTTTCTTTCCCCCATCTGTAATCTCAACAAGATATGCTCTGCCCCTCACTCCAACAACCTTTCCTGTTCTTCCCTGAAATCTCGGATGGGGCATGCCCTTCTGTGAGGCAGGCTCGATATCAATGTGAACCGTCTGACCAATTTCAAAGGTCTGCATCACCTTCCTTATTTTTAATCCCTTCTCTCTAACCCTTTTTCTGAGCTTCCTTCCTGATCTGAATCTGAAGCCGTGCGATTTCCATCCCATGACCATTACCTCCGCTGATCCATAAATGCAGAGGGATTGTATTTAAGATTTCCGTCCTCAAGACCTCCGAGAACTGCAACAACATCCAGCTTCTCAACATAGCATTCCACACCGAGAAGCTCTGCCAGGCTTGGCTTTGTTCTTCCATCATCTCCGCTTACGAGCTCCTTTATGTATAGACCGCTTTCCGCATGAATTTTAACGACCGCAGTTCTGCCCTTCATAAGGATCAGCTCAGCCCCATACACTCTCCTCTTTCGAACTCTGTCAGCCCTTCTATGCATAACTCTTTTCGGGGTTCTCTGATTGATTATAGTGTTCTTCAGCTCATTCAAAGCTCTGACAACATCCTCTTCATCAACATCTCCTCTGAATTTAACAACAGCTCTGTAAACCTTCTGAAACCTTGCGTTCTTGATTTTTGGGACATCCCTGGTGCTGGCGTAGGAGATGAGCCTGACCTCCACTTTTCCACCTGCCATCTCGTTTATTGCTTTTTCAAGCATGGAGAGATTAACACTTCTCTTCTTTGGCTTTGAGATCTCTAAGATGAATGGTCTTCCCGCCCCAAGCATTCTTGCATCCACATCCTCTCGTCCTGCTCCATGTAAAAACCCGTTATCGCCCTGAAATATCTCCACTGCGGGATTTATTATGAGATCTTCCACGCTCAGGTATTTCCTCCCCTCAAAGTTGCAGACCTCACATCCCTCCCCCATGCAGTTCCTGCATATCCACCTTGTCTGCGAGAGATTTCTGACCCTCTTGATATATCTGCCGTAGATGTAAACCGATTTAACGTTTATCTGGAAGCTCAGATCTTCGGGACAGAAAATTATTCCGATATCTCCTCCTATTTCTCTCTTTTTCCCCGTTTTTGATGAGATCGCTTTTACAAGCTCTCTTCTGAGAGCATCCTTTAAATCATCCTCAATTCCGTATTTTTCCTTAAGAAAGCCCATCATTGAGTTTATGCTGCCGTAAAGTCTCATTCCAACATCGAAGCTCTCAAACTCGTAATCCTCTATCTTTTCAAGAATTCTGTCCGTGATCTCGTCAATTCTGTCAAGCACATTCCCGCAGACAACGCAGTCTCCTATTGTACCTGTCCCCAGCCTTTCCATGCATTTCTCGCAAAGCGTCATCATCCTTCGCAT
This sequence comes from Geoglobus sp., assembly GCA_027019885.1. Taxonomy (GTDB): domain Archaea; phylum Halobacteriota; class Archaeoglobi; order Archaeoglobales; family Archaeoglobaceae; genus Geoglobus. The sequence goes on along the minus strand of JALUWC010000543.1, from coordinate 879 downwards.
CTCCTGTCCAGAATGTAGTTCAGGATCGTCACGCACTGATCTGCCTGATATGATATCTTTCCAAGGGACAAAACTCCATCAGCCCTCCTTATGATCTCTCTTTCATCATCCACTCCCACACCCAGGTGATCTCCTATCACAAAGACTGGATCGGAAATTTCAACATCGTGTACATCATCTCCATCCTCCCTCAGGTAGTAAATGCTTCTCCCACTGAACTCATCGAGAAGTGATGGAACATCCTTTCTGGACACATGCACACCCGGTGAAATCTCTCTCCATTCCTCATCAATTTTTGCAGACAGTGCTTTGTTTATCATGCCTGCAATGTTTCTCTCATCAGGAGAAAGATATCTGACATCCCTTCCAGAGATTTTTATGGTTTTGCATGGCTCCGGGATGCCTTTAAGTATGGCATAAGCACATGCGTTCTTTCTGATTCCGTGGGATATGAAAAGGGACTGGGATATGAACCTGCACACTATGTCCATTCTGCCAGCCGATCCCGGAAGATCGTTCAGGTTGAATTTTGAAGTTCTGGCTTTATTTGCAATCAGAACAAAAATGCGATCCATCAAAGCTTTTCTTCGACCTTGGCTTTTAACCTTTTTCTTGGAAGCTCATCCTCGCAAACAGGTATGACCGTGACGTAGTCCTTGTACAGCCCTCTCATCCATGTGCCGATGTAGTGAATGTGATCGAAGCAAACGGGCTTTTTGCAGATTGTGCATCTTCTCCAGCTTATTCCCTCATCATCCTCTTTAAGCTCTTTACCGCATGTCTTGCATTCGAGCATTCTTTCACCTCCCTGCAAGTGCCTTGGTAAGATCGCTGGCCGTGAAAATTCCCACAACCCCTTCTTCCTCAACAACAACGAGC
>JALUWC010000542.1 GCA_027019885.1 Geoglobus sp. | reverse complement strand
CATGCCCTGTAGCATTTTTCCGGCTTCCCCGGATCAATGCCTGAGTCAACCAATTCTGCAATTTCATCACGAATTTCGAGGAATTCCCTTCTGAGTTCATCGCTTATGACGAACTCCTTCTGCACAAAGTGGATCCTCTCGCCAGGCCTGATGTACACAAGACACCCGTAATTTATGTCCACCTCGTCATCCGCCTCAAGAGCAATTGCGTAGCCGGTCAGAGCAAGTTTGTGCTCGTCCCTTTCAACACCTGTTTTGAAGTCCATTATCACGCTGAAGGGAGTGAAAACGTCAACTGACAGGTTTGGTGACAGGCCGACCGGTCTGCCATCGATCCTCCTTTCCATAATGGGTGGAAATGCCAGCCCTGCAATGTTCTCGCAGTCAGAGTCAGGGTACTTGATGTTGACATCATCAACCTTCGCCGCAGCCTGTATCACGAGAAACCTGTAAAGGCTGGTGAGCCACGCAGCGTCCACACCGGTATCGCTGCTTATTTTTTCAGGTATCGAAAGATTGCCATAAAATTCGTCTATCACATCACTTCCTGACTTTACTCCAGAATAAACCGCCTTTTTCATGGCCGTGATGGTTTCCTTTATCAGCCTGTGGCAGGCAATGCCCCTCATCATGTACGGGTTGATTGTTGGCTTTTCCTTCAGAACATACCTGACGTAGATATCCCTCCTTGTTGGACAGAAGCCGTTTACATCTGATACTGCAATGGTCGTGGTTGATACTGGCTCGACAGGTGGTCTCTCCCACGAATATCCTCTGAGGTCTTCAGATATTGACGCATCATCAAGAATTCTTCTCTGCAGTCTGATCCTTTTTTCGAGCTGATTCCAGGCGAACATATCCAGCAATTGCAAAAAAGTTGTAAATATGCTTGTTCATGTAGCATCCAATAAATTTATGGATTTCCGAATAATCTATGGATTTTGATTGAAAAGGAATATATACGTGGAAAAATCCAGACATATCAATGAAGATACTCGTTGCAACCGTGGGTGGAAGCGAAGAACCCGTGGTTCTTGCAGCCAGGAAAATTGGACTTGACAAGGCGATTCTCATTACCGGCAAACCTGCGAGGGACATTTTTGATGAACCTGTAAAAAACGATATTGACCCAATAGCGGTTTCTGATAGAATCAAAAATAGATTGGAACATCTGGGAGCTGCTGTAGAGATTCTACAAGTTAATCCGTTTGATTTTGAAGATGTTTGTTTAAAAACTCTCGAGATGCTTGAAAAAGCGCGCGGGAATGAAGTATCGGTTGTGATTTCCGGAGGAACCAAAATTCAGGCGCTGGCTGCTTCGTATGCGGCATTCATGTGTGGATGCAAAATGTACTACACGCAGGAAACCGTCGACGATGCCAAGCTCGTTGAGATTCCAGTTACACTTGGAGAACTTGACAGAATTCCAGACTCAAGAAAATCGGTGCTGCTTGCAATGGAGGACGGAGATGACGCAGCAACAGTAACCGAGAAACTCAATCAAATGGAAAGTTCGGAGAATGTCCCGGGAAAGGATGCAGATCAAAAAATAAAGCTGAGAAAACACACAGTAAAGAAGAAAACAGTTTCTCAGTATCTGAAAGAATTGAGAGAGTATGGACTCATTGAACAGATAGATCAGAAATCCAAGAATTACAGATACCGGCTAACTTTCGCTGGAAAAATTGCTAAGCTAAGGTGGAAGCTATGAGTGATGATGAGAAAATGCTTGTGGCTCTCGGTGGGTTGCTTCACGACCTGAGGAAATTCGTGCAGAGGTCTGAATGGTACAAAGGCAGGTACACTGATGGAGACTCAGGCTACAATTTTCTAAGGAGAATTCTTGAATCTTCATCACACCTAAAAGAAAAGTACGGCATTATCGCAGAGTTTTCGAGGTATTACAGTGAATCAGATCCTGGAATGCTCATGGGGAATACCAGATCGAAAAACCTGCTGAAAATTATCTCTTATGCCGATGAGATTTTGGCATCAGAAAGAAGGGATGATGAAATGACAATCAGCCAGCATGATGTTCTTGTAAGCATCCTCACCACCATGAATTTGAACAAGGGAGAATGCGAACCCGGTAGATATGAAATAACTGAATTTTCCTCAGAGGCATTTTTCTATCCCGTAAAAACAGTTAAAGATGTGGAAGACAGCTACAGATCTCTGTTTTCCGGATTTAAAGACGATTTTGAACGGTCCATTCTGAGTGGCGGGGATTTCAATCATGTTCTCCACATCCTTGAAAAGTATACAACTTTTGTTCCGGCGACTGCGGTCGGGGAAAGCGACATCTCTCTGTACGATCATCTCAAAATGACATCGGCAATTTCTTTGTGCCTGTACCATTTTCACACCGGCAGACTCAATGAGGAGACTTTCAATCCAGAAGATTACAGCAGGGAGTTTATTCTGATTGGCGGGGACATATCCGGAATACAGGACTTCATCTACACAATTACGAGCAAGGGGGCGTTGAAGTATCTTAGAGCAAGATCCGCATATCTCGAGCTGCTGACCGAGGACATCGTAGAAGAGTTTTTGGAAAAGCTCGAGCTTACGAGGGCAAATGTTGTGTTTTCAGGCGGTGGTAGGTTCTACATCCTCGCACCCAATACAGAGAAAGCGAAGCAGACAGTAAAAGACATCTCTGCAAAGGCCAATAAATGGCTTTTTGATAAGTTCTGGGGGGGACTGTATCTTGCTATCGACTTCATCGAGGTTGGTGGAAAAGAGTTGCAGACATTCAGAGTAAATGACCAGCCGCTGTGGGTTGCAATCAACCGAAAAATAAAGATCAAAAAACTGAGAAAATTCCTCGACGATGTACCGGAATTGAGATCAATTGAAAATTACGTTTCTCAAAACGAGTGCTCCGTATGCAAAGCTCCAAACCCTGAACTCATGGTAGAGGGGGACCACGTTTGCTCAATTTGCGAAAGTATGAAAAAGATGGGGAGTGAGCTTCCAAAACTAAAGGGTTTTGTCAGGACATCTGAGAAGCTTGACCTTCCGTGTTACCAAATGCCTTTTTCGAGATTTTATGCGTTTTTCAGTGAAGACCAGATACCTGCCGGTTCAACGGTTTTCTGGAAGAATGGTTTTGTCAATGTACCGGGGTGTAAGGTGATCCCTTATTACGTGTGTGATTACTACGCAAAATACCGGGATGAGATAAAGGACTTTGACAGGCTTTCAGAATCTTCTACAGGGGCAAAGAAAATCGCGGTTCTGAGAATGGACGTCGATGATCTCGGAAAAATATTCAGTTTAGGCATTCCTGAAGGTGAAGGAGGTTTTTCAAGATTTGCATCTGTCTCAAGGTTGCTGAACCATTTTTTCAAGAACTGTGTACGATTGCTTGCTGAAGGAAAACTGAGAGATCACATTCCTGATAACATTCCACGAATTTCTTCTGTTACTGGTGCGAAAGAAGTAGTCGTTGTGTACTCTGGTGGGGATGATCTTTTCATTGTCGGAGCATGGGATCACGTTTTTGAGCTTGCGTTCGAAATAAGCGCCCTGTTCGAAAAATATGTGGGTTACAATCCAAACATCACAATTTCAGCGGGCTACGCAATATTTGACCCCAAGTTTCCACTTTACAGGATGGCTGAGATCACGGGCGATAGAGAAGAAAGAGCAAAAGATGATGGAGAAAAAGTTTCAGAAAAGGACGGAATCGAGATTAAAAAGAAAAACAGGATTCACCTTGGAGACAGGGAGTTATGGAGAATCAGAGATAGAAGTAAGCGGACTGTGTTTAAAGAATCCTATGAGTGGGATGAGTTCAGGAGAATCTGGTCTGAATACATAACCAAAATTTACGAGAGCGAGAAGCGAGAGCTCCTCATACCTAGAACATCCATAAGGAAGATTCTCGATGCGAGAAAAGAATATCTCAAAAATCCGAACGGCTTCAGATGGTCGGTTCTCCTGACATACTACCTCGCGAGGATCAAAGTAAGAGAGAATGGCAGGAAATTGATTGACGTTGTACCAAAACTTGCCTCAAGAGATCCTGAAAAGACTAGAAGTAGTAGGCCACAGGACATATACCTTGTGGATATTCCGCTCAAGTTTGTTGACCTTGCTGTTAGAGGAGGTGGTTGAATGTCTGATTCTATGGGGTTCGTGAGGTTGTTTGAAAACGGAGATTTCGTTTCGTTTGGGAAAGAATTTAAGAAAAAAGGCGTAAACCGATACGAGGTTTCCAATGAAATTTACAGCGCTTTTGATCCTCAAAAAAAGTCAGAAAACTTTTTCGAACTTGATGAATGGGAGCGAAATAGACTGGCATTCGCAGTTGCAGTAAAGTCAGTCGCGAAGGGCCTCACTACCAGTCAGATAAGGAAAATACTCAACATGTCGGCAAAAATCTACAGAAACCTGAAGAAAAAAGAAGACATTTCAAAAGACGTCGTTAAATTGAACTATACCCTCGCTTACACACTTGGCAGACAGGGAAGGAGGGGCGAGATAGAACCAGTAGCAGAAGTTCTGAGCAAAGTTCTGCCAGAGTTGAGAACAGAGAAAGAAAACTATGGGAAGGTTAAAGAAAATTACGAAAAAGTCCACGATTTTTTGCAGGCTGTCGTTGCCTATCACAAGCTGTTAGGAGGGAGGGATTGAAATGGGAGAGGTGATTTTTGGCAAGATCATAATAAACGGGAAGGTAAGACTGAAAACTGGACTCCACATCGGTGCTCAGACTGAAGCCATAGAGATTGGAGGAATAGACAACCCGATTCTGAAAGACCCGAACACAGGCAGACCATACATTCCCGGCTCGTCTCTGAAAGGTAAGCTGAGGAGCCTCTTTGAAAAAAGTAAAATCACAGAGTATCCTCTTGAGTTAAGAGGCCCGCCGCCAAAAGATGAGAAAGATAGAAACAGGTATTTCCTAAATAAGAATATAGGAACAGAAAACAACCCTATTTGGATACATGTACATGAAGAATATGGCAAAGCTAAAACCTGTGAAATTTGTAGACTGTTTGGAAGTTCTGGAAAAACGAACTATCAGTCAAGAACGATTTTCAGAGATGCACACCTCTGCAACGATCAGGATATGGAGGAGGTCATTGAAATCAAGTATGAAACCGCCATAGATAGAATAACGTCTGCAGCAAATCCGAGACCAATGGAGAGGGTTGTTCCGGAAGCAGAGTTTGAGTTTGAGATTGTATACAATGTGGAAAACGGAGAAGAAAAGAAGGAGGACATCAAGAATCTCATCAGTCTGATGAAAATGCTTGAAGACGATTACCTCGGAGGCTCTGGGTCGAGGGGATACGGTAAGGTGGAGTTCAGAATCACGAAAGTCGTGGAAAGGCCGAGGGATTACTATCTGAAAGATGAGAGTGAGAAAAGTCTTCTGAATAGCGACGAGGGGTTGGGACCGGAAGAGGCGGCAGATCGGGTACTGGGAGCGTTATGACGACATTCAAGGCGTTCAAGCTCCACTTCAGGACACCTCTGAGGATCGGTGAGGCCGGAATCGGGCTTGAGAGAACCGGAGAAATAATACACTCCGACACGCTGTTTGCAGCGATAGCAAACGCCCTCAGCAGGCTGAATGAGGATGTGGAGGAGTTCGTAAACCGAGTT
>JALUWC010000541.1 GCA_027019885.1 Geoglobus sp. | reverse complement strand
GCCTGAAATCGGCAGTTCTTGAAGTTCTCGGCACAGCCGTTTCAATGGGAGTGACTGTTGAAGGAAAGCATCCAAAAGAGCTTCAGCAGGAGATAAAAGAGGGCAGAATGGATTTGCCCGAGGAATGAGAAATCACTTTTCTGTGCTTTCAGATCCCCAGAGAGAAATTCAGTTAATTTTTTAAATACCTGTTCTCTTGAAAATAGAAATGAAACGGTGGGATATCCTGGAAAAAATAGAATCCGAGTTTAATTTCTGGAAAAAATTTGTTAACTCTGAATTTGATGAACTCGACCTCAAAATTGTGATAGCATTGAGAGAAGATGGAAGAATGAGCGACAGCGAGCTTGCAGAAATGTTTGGAGTATCGGTTTCAACTGTGAGCAGAAGAAGGACAGCTATGATGAAAAAAGATTACCTTAAAATTGTTGGTTTGCTTGTTCTTCAGAATGTTGGTCTGGCTTGTGCGGATGTTTTTGTAGAACTTTCAAAGAACGCAGGTAGCAGGGAGATAAAAGAATTCATCAATGAGCTTCAAAATTATCCTCAAATTTACGAAATTGTTCAGTACATTCAGAAACCCGAAATTTTAATCAGAGTTTTTGAAAAAGATATGGTCTCAATATTCCATTTTACAAAAGATCTTCTCAAAGACAGAGATATTATCGAAAATTACAGTGTCCGGGAGGTAATAAAAAGTCCGAAGCTCTTTGACCAACCGATAATAAAATATGGGGATTAATTAATTTCGATATTTCATATCACGGGGCAACAGGCAGCTTGTACTTTTTCGAAACTCCAAGAATTCCATAGAGTCCTATAATACCGGTAACAATGGCACTCAGCGTTGCAGTTAACATTAAAATCTCCGGTGCAGAGAATACCGGGCCCGGTACAATGAGAAGAAAGCTTACGGTAAAGGCAAAAAGAAGCCATGAAATTATTATTACTCTCTCTGGATTTTTACCAACTTTCAGACCAAGAAGTGAACTACCAATCTTCAGAATTCCTATTATAGTGTAGAAAACTCTGGAAAGTAGGTTTGGACTTAGCAAACCGCTTGCAACTATAACAATCCCGAGAACAAGGGTGATAAGGTAAAGCCTTTTCCAGAGTTCCAGATCCTTTTTTTCAAATTCAGGCATATGAACCACCTCTAAAAACCTGTTTCACTTTCCATGATTTCTCCAAATCTGTACGGAATTCCAAGTTTTTCAAACAGCGCAACTGAAACTACGTATACTAAAACTGCAATTATAATTGCATTTATTGCTGGGATTCCCGGTAAACTCGAACCAAGATACCCGCCTACTGGAAACGAAAGGATTGATAGGATATTCACAGCAGAATACTTGGTTCCAGGACCGTAGGGGTATCTTTCTTCAGGTGTATTGAGTCTGTAAATGTACCTTCTAACGATATAGTAATCGGCAATCATCACACCTCCAATTGGTGGAATGTACGTCCCGAGGATGGTCATGTAATTTACAAAGTAGTTAATAGCACCAAAAGCTCCTAAAACAGTTCCAATGACACCAAGTATTGTTGTAAGGAGGCTTTTTTTAACTGGAAACAGGTTTTCAAGAGCAAGAGCCGCCGAGTAAAGATTATTATCATTGGTGGTCCACTGTCCGAGTATCAGCATGAACAGAGCCCCAACACCCAGTCCAAGTCCGAGCATTGCAGCAGGGACATTGGCATCTCCATGGACAAGGATCATTGCAGCACCGGCACTGACCAGAAGCAGATCCATTATCCACACTCCAAAGAAATACGCAAGAAAGCCTTCCTTTGGATTTCTTGCCCATCTTGCTATATCTGGGGCAATGACAGCTCCCACTGCCATTCCTCCAGCTGCAATGGTTATCCCTTCTGCTAAGCTCATCTGTTTTGGTGGAAGCAGTTCAAACAGCCCAACACCTACCTGCGATACCACCGCTCCAACTGCTGCAAAAGTTATTACAATGAAAACTGGTACTGTGAGAAAACTCAGAAAGGAAAGCCCTCCAAAACCAATGATCGCTGTAACCATCATAAGCAATCCTCCCCACAGGGCTGCAATTTGAGGATCGGTCAGAGGATGTCCGGGAAACATGGTGTTGAGAACCTGACCGAAAAAACCAGCGTTCATAGCATACCATCCAATGCTTGTTATGGATATGAGAAGTGCTGAAATAACTGTTCCCACCCTACCAAAAACGTGTCTTCCAATCATAACGGTCGAGACCCCTGTACCAGCTGCTATCGCACCCAGAAGACCACCAATAAGACTTGAGATAAAAAACCCAACTGCAACGGCTATGACAGCATCCCTGAATGGCAATCCCGAACCTATTGCTGCTCCGGCATACAGTGCAAGTATTGTTGCTGAAATCCCAGCCACAACCCAGAAAACACTTGCAAAACTCCTTCTGTCTTTAAGAGGGATTGGCGACACAGCATAATCTCCATAATAATCTATCATTTTTTCCACAAAATTTCACCTCCCCAAATTCTTTCTTTTTCCCTCGGAGGAACGTATCTGGTTTTGCTGTGAGTAACACCAAGCAGAACCCACATTACAGCATTGTAAACTGCTGCTTGGAATGGCTCTATTACGGGTACAAGAATCCCCTCATTCCTCAAGGTTTCCCGGACTTCGTCCAAAAAGAAAGACATTCCGGTACACCCGAAAACAATTGCACATGCTCCATCTTCTTCAACAGCCTTTTTTGCTGCCTCAACAGTTTTTTCAACAGCTTCAGAATCTTTTTCAAGCTCAAGTACCGGGATATTCATGTTTCTAACAGAAACCAGATTGTTTTCCAGTCCATACTTTCTGGCAAGGTCTCTTATGGGATGTTCAAGCTGAGGAAGTACGCTTATCACGGAAAATCTCCCACCAACCTGAGATGCGAGATGCAATGCCGAATGATTTGGTCCAATGACAGGTATATCCAGCAATTCTCTTGCTGCATCCAGTCCTGGATCTCCAAAACAATCTATGATCACAGCATCATACTCTTTTGCAATGCTGAGCTTATGAAGAAAATACGGGATATTGATTGCCTCATCAAAGTAACTCTCTATGGATACGGCACCACCATCTATGGTTACCACATCAAGCTCCACCATGCCATTTGTCCTGTCACTCAGTTGTTTTCTGATTCTATCTCTTTCCTTCAACATTCCTCTTACCTCTTCATTTTCCACGAGGGGCAATATATCCAAAATTCTAATTTTGTTCATTTTTTCACCTCATTGCAATTTTTTTTCAAGGAATTATTAAGTATTAATTCTTAACTTAGTTACTAATATTTAAAAATTTTGGTAAAATTAACATTAATAACGATTAATCATTATTTTTATTATGTTAATTTGTGACAAAATTTTGCAGAGTTGGGGAAAAAAATTTAAAGTTATAGCATGTACTGTGAATTGGGGTGATGGAGGTGGAGGATATTGACAAGAACATTCTTGATAAAACGGATGTGGAAAGCATAATTCTTGGAGCAACCTTCTTCGGGGCAGGTGGAGGTGGTTCGGCAGAGCAGGGGTTCGAATTACTGAACAAGATAAAGGAAGTTAAAGTAGAACTTGTCCACCCGGAAGAAATGAAACCACATGAATGTGCTGTTATGGTCGCAGGAATCGGTGCTCCGAGAGCATTCAGAGAAAAAGGTTTTGGACCTGAAGCTCTAAAAGCGTTTGAGCTGATACAAAGGACATCGTATCTGGGTGGAAGGCCAATTGGTTATCTGATGGCCGGTGAACTTGGTGGTTTCAATACCATGGTCCCAATTTATGTAGCAGCATTGAAAAAAATTCCATTTGTAGATGCAGACGGTAATGGCAGGGCCGTTCCGGAACTGAATACCACTCTCTACTCCATATACAGAATCCCACCCTATCCACTTGTTCTGTCCAATTCTGAAGGTGATTCTGTTATAGCGTATCTGGCTGATCCAGATAACACTGAAGCTGCAGAGGCCATAGCGAGAGAGTGTTCTGTACTATGGGGAATGCTTGCTGCCTTTTCAACATGGATTGTTACGAGAGAACAGATTTTAAGTTATCTTGCACCGGGAACAATTACAGACTGCCTTGAAGCTGGCAATGCGTTTAAAGAAGCAGAAGACCTCGAAGATCTTAATTCCAGAATCTTGGCGAAGGAGATGTTTATCGGTAAAATTAGTCGGCTTGAAACAAAGACTGAAGGTGGATTTGATTTTGGAAAAACCGTACTTGAGGGTGAGAGTGGATATGAGGGTAGTATCATGGAAATCTATTTTAAAAACGAAAATATGCTTGCGAAAATAGATGGTAAGGTCGTTGCTACCGTTCCGGACCTGATCTGCATGGTGGATGCTGATGAAATCAAACCACTGACAAATGCAGACATAAAAGAATCCCAGAGGATAGCAATTTTCGGTGTGCAGGCACCGGAAAGATGGAGATGCAGGAAGGGATATGAATGCTGGAAAAAGATACTTGATAAGCTCGGGTATAGTGGAGAGTATATCTCAGTTGGGTGATTGAATGAAGCTCACCAGCGTTGCAAGAAAGGTACTGGAGACAAATTTGGGCTTGAAGGAAAATGAAACATTTCTTGTTATTACAGATCCATCAAAAAAATCAATAGGGGAAGCTCTTTTTGTTGCCGGATCTGAAAAAACCCAGACCGTGCTCGCCATGATTGCTGATGAACCACCTGAAGCTCTTGCCCTTATGTGGAAGAAGGTTGATGTATTTCTTGCAGTCACCGAAAAAAGTCTGACACATACCAGAGCAAGAATAGAGGCAACAAAAGCTGGTGCGAGAGGGGCAACTCTGCCAGGAATAACAGAAGATATTTTCATGAAAACTCTGAATATTGATTATCTGAAAGTTCAGGAATATGTCAAAAGAATGGCCAGTGCGATGAGGGGAAATAATGTGAAACTAATTTCAGAATCGGGAACAGATCTAAATCTCACAATCACCGGAAGAAGGCTTTTTCTCGATACTGGAATTTTAACAGAGAAGGGGGCGTTTGGCAATCTTCCTGCAGGAGAGGTGTGTGTATCTCCTGTGGAGGGCAGTACTGAGGGTACTCTGGTTTTCGATGGATCGCTGGCAGGCATCGGGAAGTTAAATGAACCTGTCATGCTGGAAATTAAAAGGGGATACGTTACGGATATAGACGGTGGAAATGAGGCAACAAAACTCAGAAATCTTTTGGAAAACAAGGGTAGTGAAGTCTTTAACATCGCCGAGCTTGGTGTTGGATGCAATCCTGCTGCCACGATCATGGGCAATGTTCTGGTTGATGAGAAGGTCTACAAAACCGTTCACATAGGTCTGGGTGACAACACTGCTTTTGGCGGTGGTGTAAAGGCTGATTTGCATTTAGATGGTGTCATCATGAATCCAACACTTATCGTGGATGAAAAAACCGTTATTGAGGAAGGAGAGTGGAAAATTTAGCTGCAATCTGATTGAATTTCAAAAGATTCTTTTTAATAAGCGCAGGAAAAAATACCTCACCATTATGCAATTCAGAACAGAGATCCAGGCGTGACATTTTTGAATTATATTTAAATACCATACCCTGACTTGTTGTTCTATGGGTGATAACGTTCCTCTTCCTGAGGTTAACATAGGTATGGTGGGTCATGTTGATCATGGAAAAACAACACTTGTTGCAGCTT
>JALUWC010000540.1 GCA_027019885.1 Geoglobus sp. | reverse complement strand
TGTTGCTGAAGATGACGAAGATGCGATGATGCTTGTTAGAAAGCTTATCGGCTATCTCCCTCTCAACAACCTTGAAGACCCACCGGCCATTGAAACCCAGGACAATCCTGCAAGGACGACGCCTGAAATATACGATATAATTCCTGACGATCCAAACAAGCCCTATGATGTGAGGGATGTGATAAGGGCTGTTCTCGATGATAACGAGTTTTTTGAAATTCATGCCCATTACGCCCAGAATGCTGCTGTTGGATTTGGCAGAATGGATGGAAAAACTGTAGGAGTTGTGGCAAACAATCCCAAGTTCTTTGCAGGCACGCTGGATGTGAACAGCAGTGACAAGATTGCCAGATTTGTCAGATTCTGTGATGCCTTCAACATCCCGATAATCACCTTTGTGGATGTTCCTGGCTATTTGCCCGGGGTTCAGCAGGAGTACGGAGGGATAATCAGACACGGAGCAAAGGTGCTTTACGCATACAGTGAAGCAACGGTTCCACTTGTGACAGTAGTTTTGAGAAAAGCTTACGGTGGAGCATATCTTGCTATGGGAAGCAAACATCTTGGAGCAGATGTTGTTTATGCGTTTCCAACGGCTGAAATTGCAGTTATGGGTCCTGAAGGAGCTGCAGAAATTGTTTTCAGAAAGGAGATTGCGAAAGCAGACGATCCAGACAGGGTGAGAGAAGAGAAGATAAATGAGTACAGGGATAAGTTTGCCAATCCCTACCGGGCTGCGGTGAGAGGATACATTGATGATATCATAGATCCAAAATTCACGAGGGTGAAGATCATCTCGGCTCTGAGAGTTCTTGATACAAAGAGAGAGAAGCTGCCTCCAAAGAAGCATGGCAATATCCCTCTGTGAGGTGGTTAAGTGAGTCCTGAAGAGTTTGTGGCAGCGGTAACAGCCATCCACAAGTACATGGAAGAGCACTCTGAAAAGCCCATAGAGATAAAGCAGAGAAGCAGTCTTTGGAAGATCTTTGCAAGAGTTCCGGGGTGGTAGATTGCCAGTTTACAGTGTTGTGGTGAATGGTAAAAATTTCAGCGTTGAGGTTGAGGAAATTGGAAAGAACAGGTTCAGGGTGAGAGTACACGGAAAAGAGGAGATAATAGAGCTAACAGAGAAAGCAAGGGAAATCAGACATGAGAAAAAGGCTGAAGAAACCTCATCAAAACTGGGAGGTGGAGAAATAAAAGCTGAGATGTCAGGAAGCATAGTCAGAGTTCTCGTGAGCAGGGGAGACAGGGTTGAGAAGGGGCAGCCTTTGATTGTGCTTGAGGCGATGAAGATGGAAAATGAGGTACCAAGTCCGGTTGGTGGAACCGTTCAGGAGGTTCTTGTCTCTGAAGGAGACAAGGTTCAGGCTGGAGATATTTTGATTGTGATAGCTCCTGAATCAGGTGGAAATCCAGTATCATCACAGACGGTCAGAAGCACATCTGAAGATGGAAATGTTGTCAAGGCAGAGATGGCAGGAACGGTTGTCAGAGTTCTGAAAAAAGAGGGAGAGAACGTAAAATCAGGTGAAGCAGTTATAATACTTGAAGCTATGAAGATGGAGAATGAGATATCGAGCCCCTCAGATGGGAGGATATTCAGGATATTCGTTGATGAGGGTAAAAGGGTGCAGATTGGAGACCCTCTTTTCTCCCTTTCATGAGAGGTGATGTTCATGGAGAAGAGGGAGTGGGAAGAAAAATACGTGAAACCCCTGCTTGAAAAATCTCCTGAAAGAAAGAAAGAATTCAAGACCTCAAGCGGGTTTGCTGTTGATAGGGTTTACACTCCTGAGGATATTGATGTGGATTATGGAAGCAAACTCGGCTATCCTGGAGCTTATCCATTCACGAGAGGAGTTTATCCAACAATGTATCGGGGAAGGCTCTGGACGATGAGGCAGTATGCTGGATTTGGCACGGCTGAAGAGACAAACCAGAGATATCGCTACCTGCTTGAGCAGGGGCAGACAGGATTGAGCGTTGCCTTTGACCTTCCAACCCAGATAGGTTACGACAGCGATCATCCAATGGCTCTTGGAGAAGTGGGAAAGGTAGGAGTTGCAATTGACACGATTGAGGACATGGGAATACTTTTCTCAGGTATCCCCCTCGATAAGGTTTCGACCTCAATGACAATAAACTCCACAGCAGCTCAGATTTTGAGCATGTACATAGCAGTCGCTGAAGGTCAGGGAGTTGACAGGAAAATTCTGAGAGGAACTGTCCAGAACGACATGCTGAAGGAGTACATAGCAAGGGGAACATACATTTTTCCTCCTGAGTCGAGCCTGAGGCTTGCAACGGACATAATAATGTTCTGCGCCAAAGAAATTCCGAAATGGAATTCAATAAGTATCTCTGGCTATCACATGGAGGAGGCCGGAGCAAATCCAGTCCAGGAAGTTGCATTCACACTGGCTGACGGGATTGAGTATGTTAAGAGGGTTATTGACAGAGGGATGAATGTTGATGATTTTGCCCCAAGACTCAGCTTTTTCTTTGCCTCAGGAAACAATCTGCTTGAAGAGGTGGCAAAATTCAGGGCAGCAAGAAGGCTGTGGGCAAGGATAATGAAGGAGAGATTCAATGCCAGAAATCCAAGATCAATGATGCTTAGATTTCATGTTCAAACAGCGGGGTGCACTCTTACAGCTCAACAGCCTGAGAACAACATAATAAGAGTGACACTTCAGGCTCTCGCAGCAGTGCTTGGGGGAGCCCAGAGCCTTCACACAAACAGCTTTGATGAGGCTTTGAGCCTTCCAACCGAAAAGGCTGTCAGGATAGCATTGAGAACACAGCAGATAATAGCTGAGGAGAGTGGAGTTGCGGATGTTGCAGATCCGATAGGAGGAGCATACTATGTTGAATGGCTGACAGACAGAATTGAGGAGGAGGCAATGAAATACATTGAAAAAATAGATGAGATGGGTGGAGTTATAAAGGCAATCGAGAGTGGTTACATGCAGAGAGAGATTCAGAAATCGGCTTATGAAAAGCAGAAGGCAATAGATGAAGGCGAAATTGTTGTTGTTGGTGTGAACAAGTACAGGATGGATGAGGATATTGAGGTTGACATACTCAGAATCGATAAGGAGATGGTTCAGAAACAGATAGACAGGCTCAGAAGATTTAGAGAGATCAGAGATAGCGATGCTGTTGAAAAAGCACTTGAAAGTCTTAAGAAAGCTGCTGAAAATCCGGAAGAGAACCTCATGCCCCGCATTCTTGAGGCAGTTAAAGCCAAGGCAACCTTGGGGGAGATGACAGATGCCTTAAGAGATGTTTTTGGAGAGTACAGGGCTCCTCAGATATTCTGATGGTGGTTGTAGTTGGTGAATTTTTTCATTCTTTTATTGCCTCCTGTTCTCGGAGCGGTGATAGGGTATCTGACAAATGTCGTTGCAATAAAGCTCCTTTTTCATCCAAAAAAGCCTGTTAACTTGCTGGGTTTTAAAATTCAGGGGTTGATCCCCTCGAAAAGCGATGAATTTGCCCAGAGGTTTATTGACATAATCAGCGACTACATCGAGAAAGAGGACTTCAGGGAGATAATTCATGAGGCCATTGATAAAACTTTCAGGGAGTCAAGATTCACCAGAATGCTTGTCAGTCAGCCCCTGATTTCAATTCTTGAAAGGTATGGTTTCAGTGAAAGGCTTTCAGACTTCATCTCAGATACTGTTTCCTCAGCTCAAACCAGACTAACCTCTGCAATTGTTGAGAACATGGACTTCAGAAAGTTTCTTGAGAAAAAAATAGCAGAGTTCAGCGAGGATGAGGCTGAAATAATATTCAGAAAATTTGCTAAAAAGGAGATGAGATTCATTGAACTTTCAGGGGCGATTCTCGGATTCGTCATCGGGCTTTTTCAGAGCATCGCTCTCATTGTAGCACAGTAGTGTGTAGTGGAGGGGGAAGATATCAAGAGGCATGACAAACCTGAATTTCTCTTTCACGATCCTTTCCATCTCCTCATAGGATATTCTTTCCTCAATTGGTGGTCCAAAATCTGTCTGAATTTTTTTCCACTCGATTATGCACGCAACCCTCGAAATTCTGCTCCACTCGATGAATCTGGTGAAATCATCGACCTCGTGCAGAACATTTGAGAAAAGCACAAAATCAATATCGAAATCGAGGTCAGGTGGTTTATCTGAAATTACTATCCCAACATTCTTTATTCCCTTCTCTTCCATCTCCTCTTTCAGAATCGAGATCATTGAGTCTTGGGTTTCAATTGCATAAACCCTCCTGAAATGCCTTGCCATCACTTCTGTGAAATACCCGGTTCCAGCGCCATAATCAACTGCGTTGTTCCTGTAATTCAATCTTGAAAGGACATCTCTTTCGAAGACATCCACCGGAAGAATCTTCTTTCTCCTCTCACTCCTGAGAACCTCTGGGTCGCCTGAGAATATGTGGGGCATGTTCAAAGCTTCTACTGACATCAATAAATGCTTTTGGGGATTGATCAGAACTGTCTCACTGTGTGTGCTATTCGGTGAACAGTCGTTATGAAGCTCAGAACACCTATCAACAGAAGCGTTTCAAGGTAGTATCCGAGAAGAACACCTGCCATGATAAGCACTATTCTCGTATCTCTTCCACCAATTCCAACCTTGCATTCAGCCCCTTCAGCCTCAGCCATCGCTCTCGTTATGCTCACACCAAATGAGAAGGTCAGAGCAAGAAATCCTGCTAACCAAAGCCTTTCTGGATCGAGTGCAACAACTCCGATAATCAGGGCGGCATCGACAAATCTGTCAAAAACTCTGTCAATGAATGCTCCGTATCTTGTTACCTTTCCGCTCATTCTTGCGAGATCTCCATCAACGCAGTCGAATATCTGAGAGATGAAGAGAAGCCCAATTCCCTCGTAAATTCTGTTTTTTGCGATGAGATATGCTGACAGAATTCCAATGAGAAATGAGAAGTATGTGACCGCATTAGGACTGACATCAAACCTCATCAGAAATCTTGCAATAGGCTTTGAGAACCTCCTGTAAATCACATTTGTTATGACGTATTCAAACCTCATACATCTGCCTCCTGACAGGTCTTTTTTACAAAATGTTTAAATAAATTTCATCTGAAGTCTTTCCATGAGGGCGATCATCCTTGCAGCAGGAATGGGCTCAAGACTTGAGAAAATAACCGAAAAGGTTCCAAAAGCTCTTGTAAATGTTGGAGGAAAACCCTTGCTTGCCCATTCCATTGCAACCCTCATCTCAGAAGGTATTACGGACTTTGTGATAGTTACGGGTCATAAATCATACAAGATAAAGGAATATGTGGAGGTGAACTTCGAGGAGATAAACGTGGAATACATCCATAACAACAGATACGATGAAACAAACAACATCTACAGCCTTTACCTTGCAGTAAGGCAGATAAGTGCTCCGTTTTACATCCTGAACTCCGATATACTATTCCATCCAGATATATTCTCCAGCATTCATTCAACTGATAAGAAAAACCTCACGATATCCGTGGACTTCCGGGAAAATCTCGGAAAAGAGGAAATGAAGGTTAAAGTTGAGGGAGACAGGGTTATTGCGATAAGCAAAAAGCTCGATCCTTCAGATTCTGATGGTGAATTTATTGGTATAACCAAGGTAACAAAGAAGTCGGGGGAGGAACTGTATGAGTGTATCTCTGAAACCATGGAAATGCACGGAAAAAGAGTCTTTTACGAGCATGCATTTCAGAGGATGATTGACAGAGGATACGAGATAAACTACTCAAAAACCTTGGGACTCCCGTGGACAGAGATAGACACCATCGAGGACCTTATTTTTGCAAGGAAGGAAGTGTATCCTGCAATCGCCGGGAAATGATCATCATTGGAGGTTGCATGAGTAGCTTTAACCGGTTACCTCAGTGAGAAATCAGGTCTCTTATTTTCATCAATCTCACGTAGTCCTCATATCTCAAGGCGCTGTCCCAGTGTCCTGTGAGCTTTGCAATTGCAAAGTAGCCGAAAAGTATCAGGGCTATTGCAACTGGATAATACTGCTTTTTAAGCCGAAACCCGGCGAAGCTCAGGTTCAGATAGCCGTATCTGCAGGCTGAAATACATTCAAGACACATTATGCACTCTGGCGTCGATACGTTATCTCTTTTACTCACCTCTATGCATGCAGGGCACGCTTCATCACATTTTGCACATCCAACGCAATTGGATTTTTCTATTCTGGCTGGAGACATGACTGATATAACACCGAGAAGTGCACCGTAAGGGCAAACAAACCTGCACCACAGATTTTTTACAGCTATGGTTCCTATCACCAGCAACATGGTAACGACAACCGTCATCGTTCCCGGATTGAGCCAGAAATCAAGGAGTTTCACATCAGCTATCGCCCAGTAGGGTGAGAATAGGAACATGGCAGTTTCCTGAGAGTTCATTGGTAAAATGAGGGCAAGAAAGAATAAAAGAAGGAGATATTTCAAAGTCTTGATGTACTTCCAGCCAGTCAGCGTTCGTCCTCCTATTCTTTCACCAGCTGCTGTGATCATCTCAGAAATAAATCCTATCGGACATACCCAGCCGCAGAATCCCCGCCTGAAAACAACCGCTGATGTGAGGATTGCAAGGAAGATGACAAGAGCTGCAGGATGGATTGGATCTATAAACCTGTTCAGTATCAGATTTTTCAGGCTTACCAATGCTCCAATTGGAAGAAAAGCCTCTATGGATGCTGGTCTGCTAACATAAGGCCACCCTCTGTCGAAATGGCTCACAAAAAGATAGAGCTTGATCCATGCGTAAAGGGAAATGCTGAAAAAGAATAGCTGAAAAAGCCTTCTGTAATGATTTTTAGTGATTTTATGCGCATCAGGAAGCTTCATTAAACATAAATAGGCTTCAGAGAGGATATCAGTTTTCCCTAAGGTATTAGGGTTCGATGGCTAAGGCATTTAAAGCAAGAGGAATAGTTGTTCTTATGCTTGAATCTGCGATAGAGACCGGAAAGAGGCTTGCACACCAGCATTTGATCGATGGTTCGAGCGGAAATCTGAGCTTCAGACATGGTCTGAAGATAACCATAACCAAGACGGGTGTGATGCTTGACAGCCTGAAGCCTGATGATTTTGTTGAAGTTGAGCTCGGGAAAAGAGACCCGAAAGCATCATCCGATCTTGCGGTTCATCAGCAGATATATGATGAGACTGATTACAATGCAGTAATTCACTGTCATGGCGCATACAACGTTGCTCTCTCCTTTGTGGAGGATGAGATTGTCCCCATTGATCTTGAGGGTACGATTTTTCTTAAGAGGATACGGTTCATAGAAGGCAGATTCGGAAGTGAGGAGCTGGCTGAAAGAATTGCGAAGGAAATAAAGGAGATCGGCTTTGCAGTCGTGAGGGGTCACGGGATATACACGGCGGGCAGGAATTTTGATGAGGCTTTAAAACTGGCTGGTTTTGTTGAGCACTCGTGCAAGGTGTACTATTTAACTAAGCTCTTTTCCCTTCTCGGTAGGCTCCGATAGCGATATAAATTCCTGCTGCAATTCCAAGAGGGGCAATCCAGGGGAAGCCTGCAATTATGGCGAATGGGGAGATGAAGACAAGAAGTATCCCTCCAAGAAATTTCACAACCAGACTCTGATAGTACTCATCCACAAATTATATTGGCTGAGCTGGTTTTAAATGTTGTCAATGGATCTGACAGAGTTATACAGAATTGCAAGAAATTTCAAAGGCAGTCCGGCTGAGCTTCAAACCCTGTTAAGACAAAAGTCCAGAAATGTGGTGTCTGTTGGAGATGATCTGTCGTTTGTTGTGAGGCTTGATGGAACTGTCAGCATAGACGAGAACATTCTTGAAGAAATGGACGGAAAGTGGAAAAGGCTTTACCCCTTCAGAAACTGCTACGTGTTTGAAAGGGGATATATCGCATGGGATGGCAGATTTCTGAGAGTGAGCAGAGAAATTGATGAAAAAATTCTGGAAAAAATACTATCCAGCCTGAACATTGAGTGAAGTTTTGAGTTTAGTTTGCAACTCTGAGAACTTCTCTCTGAGTTTATTTTCCTGTCTTTCAAGCATGTTTCTCCTAACTTCATACGTTTCAATTTTCTCTTTCAGATCCTTTTCCACATCGCCCTTTTTGAGTTTCACAAGAACGTTTCCCACTGCTTTAAATGCAAATTCTCCCTCTGATTTCTGCAGCTCTTCAAGAGCGTCCTTGGACTCCTTAATCAGGCTGTCAAGCTGCGCCTTCTGTGCAACTATCATCTGCAACTGCTGCTGAACCTGCTGGAGTTGAGCAGCAAGATTCTGAATTTGTGGAGGCAGTTCACCCATCTTCCATCACCTCTAAGGTTTCTACACATGCCCTTAACAGTCTCAAATAGGAATTTACACTGGCTCTCAGGGCAGCTAAATCATCAGCATCGATCTCAACAACAAGACTTTCGGGGGTTAAATAAATTTTCGCTCTGCTTCTTCTCTCCTCAACCTCATCAACAAATGTTTTTGAGATGATCTCCAGCCACTCCTTTCTTCCTCTAACCTCAATCTTCGCTTTCATATACTCTCACAACCTTTACAGTCAGGACTCGCTTTCCGTCATATCTGAAGTCCATCTCTACACCTTTTCTGAAATATACAATTTTTTTTGGCTTCATTTTTAAAGCAAATTTTTTTCCTGCACGATTATCTGGCAGTGCACCAAGCATAAGAGGGTTGAATGGAACCCTCCCTGCAAAACAGACATGGCTGTCGTCCATCTTCTCCTTTTTTATAATTCCCACATTTATCCTCCACGTTGCAATCTTCCTTCCTTTCCTGTAGAAATCGAGAAAAGCAGGATTCCCCTTGATTTCTCTGACCAGAATAATTTCAGGATGCTCGTTTATCAGCTCTTCAATTCCCTTCTTTCCCCTCTGAATGTATCTCCAGTTCATGAATCTTGCTATGACCTTGCAGAAGCTCCTCGTTCTCTGGGATGGGTCTCTTGAGGTTGAGATCACGATCATGCCTGCTCCTTGTAAACAAAAACAGGAACTCTGCTTCTTCTGACTATCCCATCTGCCGTTCCTCCAAGTATCGTTCTGATAAATCCCTCACCACCTGATGAAACGGTTATCATGGTTGCATCTCTTTCCTCAGACGTTCTGAGTATCTCTTTGTATGGTGTTCCTTTTCCCACAAGTATTTCAGCATCAATGCCTTCTCCCTCAAATGAGCATTTTATTTCCTCAAGTTTCCCCAGCTTCTCATCGTTTAGCTCATCCCTTCTCTCAAGCACATGCACAACAGTAACCCTCTCAGCTTCACCTTTCTTCGCAAAAAGCTTCACATAATCCATCATTTTTTCACTGCTCTGGCTGAAATCGAATCCCGCAACTATCCTCTTAAACATCTGGCCAAACGTGCTCTTGGACTCGCTGTTTTCAGAGGGCAACATCTTCACAACAAGCACAGGTTTTCTGCTTCTTTTAACAACACCCTCTGAAACACTTCCAAGCAGCAATCCTGAAATGAAGCTCTTGCCGTGAGACGGTATCACAATCATATCTGCCTTAACCTCCTCAGCAGTTTCAGAAATAACAATTGACGGCTCTCCGGTTCTTGGCTCAATTGCATGAACATCAAAGCCAAGTTTTCTTATCGACTCTGAGAAGATTTCAGTGTTTCTCTCTGTCTCGACTTCATAGTCGTTAATTACGGCGGGTATGTCGATTCCTGAAACCGGGCCTATTAATCTGTTCAGATCAATAACGTGGAGTACATACACTTTCTCAACACCTATTTTTTTCATCTCCTCAAGCGCCTTTATTCCGAGTTCAGAAGCTCTTGAAAAGTCGGTTGGATAGATCACGTTCTTTATCATCTCCTTTTTTATGGGATGTGAAATTATATAACACTTTCGAATAAAAAAGGGTCTGAATAAAGAAATTGAATTTATTTCTGGATTTTACGAGGAGTAAGCATTTTCCAATGGAGGGACGATCTCTTTTTTCCTGCTCATAACCCTGTCAAGCCAGACCCTGTTATTTTCAAGCTTTGCATTGAAGGCTTTCTCAACAATGGATTCGTCGTCAGTTACAGCCAAAAGCAGAGTGCCTTCCTTTATTATGTCAGTGAGCATCATGTACATCCCTGCATACCCCTCACTCTCCTTCATCTCTCTCATCCTGCTCAGTATTTCATCGATTCTTGGCTCTATAATTGACAAATCAACAAGCTCAACCTGCCCTATACCTACCTTATTGCCTGACATGTTGAAGTCCTTGAAGTCTCTCTTTATTATCTCCTCAGCACTCATCTCATCCACATTAGAGAGCTTGGATTTCACCTGAATTCCAAATGTGTTGAGATTCTCGATTCCTGCTATTCTTGCAAGATCCTCGGCAGCCTTTATGTCCTTCTCCGTCGTTGTCGGGGATTTGAATATGACCGTGTCGCTTAGAATTGCTGAAAGCAGAATTCCCGCTATGTTCTTTGGAATCTCAATTCCATGATAGTCGTAAAGGATTTTCACAGCTGTTGCCGTACATCCAACAGGCATGGCGAGGAAGAATATTGGATTTGGGGTGGTTATGTCGCCTATCTTGTGATGATCTATTATCTCCACTATCTCAGCCTTATCAATGTTGTCTATGCTCTGCGAGACATCGCTATGGTCAATAAGAATGACCTTCTTTCCATCCCATTCCGTCATGAGCTCGGGAACCGCAACTCCAAACTTCTCAAGAACAAAAGCGGTCTCAGGGTTTACCTCACCCTGCCTCACAGCCTCCGCCTCAACTCCAAGGTTTTTCTTCAGCTCAGCGTAAGCTATTGCCGAGCATATGCTGTCAGTATCGGGATTCTTATGCCCCACAACGAATATCATGTCAGAAAGTATCTGGAGTTTCTTTATTAAATTTTTCGAAAATCCTCAGCAAAGCCTCCAGATAACAGCGATTCCATTTCCGAGTACTTCATACGATTTCAGCTCAGCTTTGACTGGTGTCTCAAAACTCCCTCCATCAACCGGGGTTGGTGAATTTTTCCCTCCTATGATCATTCCTGAATAAAAAACCCTGAACTCATCAACAAGGCCATCCTTTATCAGAGAGTGGTTCAGCTCACCACCACCCTCAACCATCACCTTCCTTATGCCTCTTGAATAAAGATGTTCAAGCAAAGCTCTAAGATTAACCCTCTCCTCTCCAGCCACGAACACCTCTGCCTTTTGCCTGAGTTTTTCCACTTTTTCTCTGTCTGCTCTCCTCGATACTGCAACGATAGTTTCCGCCTCATCGTTAAGTGTGTGAGAGCTTAGCGGAATCCTGCATCTGCTGTCAACAACAACTCTTGTGGGATTTGCCTTCAGCCCCTTTTCGAGTCTGACCATCTTCAGTTCCTCGCTTTTCACCGTAAGCTTTGGATCGTCTGAGATTATCGTGCCTATGCCAACCATAACTGCATCGCTCTCAGCCCTCAGCCTGTCAACAACCTCAAAATCCTCAGGCGAGGAGATTCTCACCTGCTCCCTTCTTTCGTTGCTTATCTTTCCGTCGAGACTTGAGGCGAGATTTATGAACACAAATGGCCTCATATCAGCAACCTCTCGAAGTACTTCTTTGCATCCTCAACCCTCGAAGCATCCCTTCCTGAGAACTTGACAAGAACATACCCCGGCTTTGGATACGAGCCTATTTCAATATCCGGAAACCTCTCAACAACTTTGTTCAGGTATCCAACAATGTTCTCCTCAAGGCCATCAACTCTGAGATAATCCACATGGTAGTCTTCCTCGGCGAATCTTCTGACAATCTTTTCAAATGTGTCCCTCATCTCAGCAGGAACGCCAGGCATAACTGCTACATTCTCAACAACAAAAGCAGGAGCAACTCCCGCATTGTTCTCGATAACCTCTGAACCTTCAGGAATTGTGGCAATCTTCTCCACAACCTCTTTACTGTCCGTCCATCTCTGCACGATTTTTCCAGCCTCCTCGCTGAAAACAAGCTTTCTTCCTGTTGCCTTTGCTATTGCCTCTGCTGTCACATCGTCGTGTGTTGGTCCAAGCCCACCTGTCACAAAGACGAAGTCATATTTCATCAGCCTTCTCAGCTCCTCAGCGATCTCATCAACGATGTCAGGGACAACCACGATCCTACTCACCCTGTGACCCATGGAAGTTACCCTTCTGGACATGTATGCTGCATTGGTCTCGTTTATTTCACCACTCAGAATCTCATTTCCAACAACAAGGATGGCGAATTTCATCCCCACTCACCCTTTGGCACTTCGACACTCTCAACTGAGTCTCTCACAACCTCCTCAGCTCTATAGCCCTCAATCTCATATTCAAGCTTGAGTATTATTCTGTGAGCCAAGCAATCAAAAACAACACTCTTCACATCATCAGGAATCACGAAATCTCTTCCGTTCATTATTGCCACAGCTCTGCTCATTTTCAGCAGTGAAAGCCCACCTCTCGGACTTGCTCCAAGCTCAACCGTCTCATGATCTCTTGTTTTCCTCACGATCTCGGCTATGTACCTGAGAATTTTCGGATCAACGTAAACGTTCTCCACAGCCCTCTGCATCTCAACAAAATCATTCAGAGTGACGGCAGACTCCACTTCCGAGGTTGGATCATCTTTTCTCCACCTTATCCTTCTGTGAAGTATCTCCATCTCCTCCTCAACGCTGTCAGGATACCCTGGGATAAGCCTTATCAGAAACCTGTCTATCTGAGCCTCTGGGAGGGGGTATGTGCCCTCCTGCTCCACCGGATTCTGGGTTGCGAGGACAAAGAACGGTGAAGGAAGTAAAAGCGTCTCACCCTCTATCGTGACCTGCCTTTCCTCCATCGCCTCAAGCAGGGCTGCCTGAGTTTTTGGAGGGCTTCTGTTGATCTCGTCAGCCAGCAGGACATTTGTGAATATCGGCCCCTTCTGCAGAACAAACCTGCCATCTCTCAGTATTTTCGTACCTGTTATGTCCGCAGGCAGCAAATCAGGAGTGAACTGCACCCTTGTAAAATCCGCACCTATTGCTTTTGCAAAAATCTTTGCAAGGAGTGTTTTTCCAAGTCCCGGAAAGTCCTCAAAGAGAACGTTCCCGTTTGAAAGGCCTGCTGCAAGAATCTTTCTGATCAGCCATTCATCTCCAACATAGTACTCGGAAACCCTCTCAACAATCATCTCAATCTTTTTATAGAATTCATCACCTCTCATTTTCACCACCAATCTCCTCAAACATTTCTCTGATCATTCTCAACTTCTCAACCCTTCTGGCTTCTCTCCTTCTCAGAATCATTTCTCTTTCAAAGCCAAATGTGTATCTGGGCAATTTTTCTCTGCCAACAAAAACCCTGAAAAGTCTTTCCAGATCTTCAATGCTCTTTCCAGACCTTGAGAGCGTGTAGCTCAGGAATGAGAGGAGCAATGCTGGATCTCCGTTCTCAACATACTCCCTTTCAGCCCTTCTCGCAAATTCATCAAAACCCTCTTTCTTTTCAGATTTAACCTCCTCTTCCCCGATTTCAAACCTGAACTTCCCCAAGAAGTACATCAGTATCAGTGCAAGCAGTATCCAGTCTCCAAAGCTTCTGAACCCCGGATAAAGATTTTTCCTGACCTGCATGTAATAAATGGAGGATGCGAATGCGATGAACACAAGAAACGGTCTGTGGTCAATTATGAACTCCAGTCTGTCGTAAATTGCTGGGAGCAGAGTTGTTATGGCTATCAAAATGGTCGAAAAAGCCAGCGGGATTCTCATCTGGCTGACAGGGTGGATGTCGGGAATGAAGAGAAATGCAATCGCAAGAATGAAAATACCTGCAATTCCGGCAACAAAGCCAGATCTGTGTCTTATGACCGGGACTGAAAGGGCGAAACCTGCAGATATGAGATAAACAAACCCGTTCACAGGGTACTTCATGTATTCGAATCCTGTACTGATTGAGATATAGAGGAGGCCAAAGAGGAGTGGTATTTTGAGCATTTCAAGCCTCTCAATCCTTGAGATTACCTCATAGGTAGCATAAACCGCAGCAAATGATGCGAGGGGCATCATGTCCTTTGTCATGTAGTAATATGCTCCGAGCAGAGCCATTGCGATAATTGCAGCAAACACCCTCATTTCAGCACCCTCCTGAGATCAGAATATATCTCAAACGCCTCAATGAACTCTCTTCTGCCATAGCCACCTTTTCCTGCATACTCGTAAAGTTCAAAAAGCCTTAAAAGCTTCTCCCTTCTCTCACCACTCTCGCCGACCAGATTCATAACTTCCCTCGCTGTGAGATTTGATGTCCTGACTCCTCTCTTTTCCAGCTCACTCTCAAACATTCTGAAAACCCTCTCAACTCCCTTTCCGTAGTCATCAACTATCTCGATATGCCTTACAACCTCTTTCCTTACTTTCCCATTTTTCAGTGCCCTGATAATAATTCTGTACATTCCTGCATTGTCGAGTTTTATGAAACCATCTGCTGCTATTTCTCCATCAACTTCAACAGTGCATGGATAGTTTGCGGTCAGGTTATACCTCACCACCTCTCCAGCCTTCCACAGATTCGGGAGGTCCGGATATTCTTTCACGAATTCAAATCTTATTCTCGGGTAAGTGGTGTAAAGGTATGCTGCAATTCCTCCAATAAACGGAAGTGGAATGAGATAAATCAGGGGGTTTGTAATTTTGTATTCTGTGGATGATGGAAGATTGAAGTCATCGCCGAGATACCTGACTCGGAACCTGTCACCATTCTTTTCAATTCTTACACTCCCTTTCTGAAGCTGATATCTGTTGCCGTTTATCTCAATCTTGCCTGATGGTGTGATGTTGTAATCAGAGACAACGGTGAAAACGATCTCATTTCCATTATCCTCAACAGATATTCTCGTTTTTGCCTTGGAAAGCAGAAAAAGCCTTTCCTCATACCCACCGATTCTGACATCCATGACGATTCTGCCTGGTTTGTTAACCATGAATTTCAGCATCAGAGTTCCATTTTTTACCTCATACATGCTTCCATTAATCTCGATTCTGCCATTGTAGGGCTGATCATTGAAAAGAACTCTCACAACAACTCTGTTCTCCTCTCCTGCGATGAGTGTGGTGTTTGAAATCATGATTTTGAACTCTCCTGCCTGAACAACCCTTGACAGCCTGACTTCACTGAAGAGTTTTTCTTTCGCAGAAACAATTTCAATTCTGTGTGTTCCCCTGCTTAAGGTTAGATTAAGGCTGAACCAGCCATTTTCATCTGTTTTCAGAATGTGCCTGTCTCCATCCACATAAACAACAGCCGTTTTGTTTGAAATGCCCTCACCTCTGTAGGTTATCCTGCCCTTGAGATGGAAATTCTCAGGAACGAAATCCATCAGATTCGTCTTTATTTCTGGGACTGATAGAACTGTGACCTCAGGATCGCTCCAGGAGTCGCTGTAAAGGAGGCTTCCCGTGTAATGGGCAACTATGCTGTACTCTCCACTTTTGTTCACCTTCCTGCTTAAGGAGAACTCTCCATTCTCCACTCTGGCTATGCCAAGCAGCATTCCCTCAGCATCTGTTTTGTTCTTCTTCAGATAGATCTCAACAAATCCGCTTTCGACGCTTCTGCCATCTTTCAGACTTACCCTACCCTTTACGCTTATGTTCTCTCCTTCAACAATCTCTTTGCTCCATTTCGTTATTTCGGTCTTTGTAGGGATTTTCAGCCTTGATGGTGGTGTCGGGTCGAACTCAACCCAGTAATCCCCAAACTTCACCTCTGCCCACATGTGTGCCTGGCATGAGTAAACGGTCTGGGAGTAGGAGGTTGGCTTTGCTAAATAGCCAAAAACCGCTCTCGCAGGCAGATCAATTGATGTTGCCAGAGCGATAAATGCGGTTGCGAAATGAACACATATTCCCTTCTTTTCCTCAAAGAGGAAGGTGTATGGGGACATGCGTGTGTTGTTGAAGTATGGTGAATACTCGTAGTGGGTTTTGAGATACTCTTCAATCATTTTTGCTCTCTCATAGTCATTCGTTGCGTTTCTGGTTATCTCAAGGGCAAGCTCTTTTATCCTCAAAAATTCCGACTGACTCATCTCAATTCTTGCTTTTTTGTAGTTTCCCTTTTCAAGTGAAAAGTTCTCTGGCTGGGCTATAACCCCATAATACGGGCTTGTGACATTCTCCGCATAAAATAAGCCTGCTGAAGAGTTGTGCTTTGCTGAAATGGAAATTGAAACAGTATCCTTTGCAACAGGGAGAAATCCGGAGAGTTTGACAAGGGGTTTCACGGCATATATTTTTCCCATGGTGAAGGTCATCGGATCATCAAGCCTGATTTTTTCCATACTCCATTTTCCGTCTGAAAAATGAGATGAAACGAATGTTCTGAGATGCACATGTTTGCCATCGATGCCTGAAACGACAAAGAGAGGGAAGCATGCCTGATCCAGGGAGTTCATCAGACTCAGCTCTTCGGTTGATTCTGACATCCCGCCCATGGTCTGTGATGCTGAATTCTCAAAAACGCTCTCTCCTATGAGCCCCGGAAATCCAGTTCTGCTGAAGTCGAGTGTTGAAAGGTAGGAAGCGAGAATTAAAAGGCATATTATCGCTGCGATTGCTGGAAGTTCCTTCATCTTCCCATCCTCCAGAGTGCAATAACTGAAAATGAAAATACTGTGATGGTAACAATGGCGTAAATGAAATCAGATCCAGTTTTAAAGCTCAGGATGGCATCTATTTTCAGATAGATCGCTGAAAGAACCAATGCGAGAAAGATTGGAGTTGGGAGGAGTGTGAAGCCAAAGCCCTCAGCTTTAAGTCTGCTTTCAATCCCGTCCATGTTCTCAAAATAGATTCCCGCTATGTACAGGAATGTTATCAGTGTAAGAGTGAGGAATGTGTCATGATATGGAAACATGCCCAGAATTGTTCTTGAAATCTCGCCATATCCCAAGGAGTAGATTGCATCAACCATTCCCTCGAACACCTCCGAATCCTGAATTAAGGGAATCAGGATAAGAACCGTGAGTGCAATATAATACCCGAGGCTGAAAACTCTCTTTTCAGCCATAAACCCGATTAAAGGGGCTGCAAGAACTGCATAGGGGATCCATTGAGGAAGCACAAGGCTCATCATGCCGTAAATCACTGTCTGGCGGAAGGTTTCAACTGCAATGATTCCCGAAAGAATTGCAATGACAAGTGAGGCGATTCTGTATTTCACATTCTCACCCTTATCACATCCTTCATGACATCAGCACCCCTTCTCAGCTTCTCCCTTGTCATCAGTTCCCGGGCGATTTTTGCCAGATCGTTTTCATACTCTTTTCCAGCCACAACAACTGTTTTGCACTTAAGTCCTGACTTTATAAGCTCGACAACAGCATTCATGTCGTCGTGTATGTGTGTGATGTACACAACGAAAGGCATGTGGTACATAATGAGCTTCTTAACCTCCCTCATAGCAATAAGAGAATCTTTGCCTGAGAATTCTGCATTTGTGAGCTCGAACATCATTCTGTAAAACTGCTTCTTTCCGAGATCAGGATGGATTGTTTTACCGCTTCCTGTCAGAGTTAAAGCTGTTTTGTGCCCCCTCTTTGTGAAGTAATATGCGAGTGATGCTGTTACTGTCAGAGCATTTTCAAGATATTCTCTTTCGCTGAATGAATGGCTGGAGGTGTTCACAACAAACCAGACTGCTCTTTTTCCCTCAACCTCAAACTCATTCACAAGTATGTCATTTCTTTTTGCTGTAGCCTTCCAGTTTATGAATTTCACCGGATCCCCGGGTATGTATGCTCGTATCTCTCTGAAATCAGTTCCCGGAACTCCAATTTTGGATATGTCTATATCGGGATAGCTCTCTCTCACCTTTTTCCTTCTCGCCCTGACCTTTCTGACTTTCTTCACCCTGACCTTAACCTCAGCAGTTGCATCCATTTCGAGCTCTTTCGTGCTCTCCTTTAAAAGGAAGATGTCGTTGAAGATGACCTCTGTCTGCCCGAAATTGATCTTTCCTCTTTTTATCGCCTTACCTCTAACATTAACGGTGAATTTCCTGAAAAACGGAACAAAGCCTCCAGCTTTTGGATTTCCATCTGAAACATCCATAATACCCTCTGTTTTCAGAACAATTTTCGCGTATCCCAGACCGACAACATTCACAGCAAATCTTATGATAACCTCATCACCAACGTATGCTGGAGCCGAGAAGTGGATGTCGCGAACTCCTGCAGAGAACCGGGAGGGGAACAGGAAAAGAAGAAGAGGCACAACTGCCAGAGCCATGAGTCTTTCAATTATAAGCGAGACTGAAAATACTACAATTACAATGGATGCCATTATCAGATCTCTCTCAAGATTCCTCATTGCTCGAAAATTTTTAACAAGGAAATTAAAAAGCTTTTTTCTACGAAAAGCGATAGGTTTTTAATGGTGTCCGGGAAATTTCTGTTGTGAGACTGATAATTCTGTTTATGCTTGCAGTTCTGCTAATGTCGGGATGTGCATCTCCAAAGGAGCAATCGGGAGCATCTTCACAATTACCAGGTAATACGGTGACAAATACTCCTGTTAAATCTCCTGGAAAAGAGAACACCAATGTATCAAAAGCTGAGAGAAATTTGATCAAGGTGTATTACTTTTTCCATCCTGAGTGCCCCAACTGTCAGGCAGTAAAGCCCCTGATTGATTACCTTCTTAACAGCACTGACATAAATTTTGATATGTGCAATGTTGAGTATTTCAGCAATTGCAGCAACATGAGCAAGCAGCTTGCCTACACAATTAAGGAAAAAACAGGATTCTTTGGAACTCCCACAGCAGTTATTCAGGAAAACAACAGTTTCAGAGTTTTCATAGGGAAATATCAGGTGGTAGAGATGGTAAGTTACCTCAGAAACTACACATACATCCCGAATATCCCTCTCAAAAACACCGAAATGCCTGTTGAAAGGTGCTTTGCCTGTCATGAGAAGAAAAATCTAAGACCACCATCGACAATGACATGCAGCTACTGCTGTCACGGAGTGGTGTAATCTTTAAAAACATCATCCTTTACAGAAGGTGGAGGTGAATAGGTGAATAGGAGAGTTGCAGTACTGCTTGCCCTTTGCATCATACTGCTCGTTGGAGTCACTGCTGCAAGGAACATATCCATCAACGCAGAGATAGACTACAAAATGAAATCTCTCAATCTGATGGAAGACAAGTTTTATCTGAGGTTCAAGAATATAAATGAAAAGGAGATGGAGACACTTAATTTTGTTTTAACACTTCCAAAAACTCCAAATACCACACTTGTAAGTGTGACAGACCTTCCTGAAGGATATGTCAGAGTTGGTGAGGTAAAAGGTAGCGATGGTCTCGAGTACTATGTCATCAGAGTTGTAAAGGAGCTCACGCCATACGAGGAATATCAGCTTACGATAAAAAGGGAACTGAAGAATCCCATGGAGAACATTGGACATGGTGTGTATTTTTTCAGAACTTTCGAGTATCCGAGCTATTTCTGGCAGCAGAATTTTCATGTTGAGAAGATATGCATAAAACTTGTTTTTCCTGAGAACATATTCAAAAACTACAACATCATAAGCACATCTGCAAACACAAAGTTCAATTACAAGAGCATGAACAGAATAGATAGTCTTGAATGGGAATATATAGAGCCAAAAAGTCAGATAAGTGTTTTCGTGTCTTTTGCGGAAGTTTGGAACTTTTATCTCCTCAATATACTTGGAGCGAGCTTAACACTTGTTGCATTTGCAGGTTTGCTTTACTACAATTTCAGGCTTGAGAAAACACTGAAGAAACATGAGGTTGTTAAAAACCCGCCATGGAGCGGAGATCTCGTTGCCAAGATGAAGGAAATGATCCAGAGAGCAAAGAAAGAGATACTCATAACCTCACCTCACATCTATTACACAGACTGGCTCACAGCAGAACTCCAGCCGCTTATGAACAGGGAGATTAAATTCAGAATAATAACGTGGCCGAGCTACAGGAGGGAGATGTACAGAAATGTTGATGAGGTTCAGGAGGATAAAAAGCAGTACTTCACCCTAAAAAGATTTCTGGAAATGTTTCCTCCTGGAAGTGTCAGGCTCAATGACAACATACACGCAAAGATGATAATTGTTGATGAGAGGGAGGTGCTTATAACAACTGCCAATCTCTCGCAGACAGGGCTTTACGAAAATTACGAAGTTGGAGTTTATGCAGAAAATTCGGACCTTGCAAGGAAAGCAAAGGAGTTCTTCGAGATTGTATGGAACTCAGAAGATACCATAGAGCTTGATGAGGAAACTCTGAACTCCAAGATTGCCTGGGCTCTCATCATGGATCTCAAATCAAAGAAGGAGGAGGTAGGATGATTTTTGATGATATTGGCAGTTTTCCTCTCCCTTACGGAATGTCGAGAGAGTGGGTGGAAAGGAATTTTGAAACGAGGGAGTATGCCGAGATGGTTAGAAGAGCATACCTGATGAAGGTAAATGCGGGAGTTGAACTTCCAAACTACCCCCAGTTCAGAGACATGAACAGGATGTTTCTTGATCCAATAAAGAACCAGGAGTTCCAGGATGAGCCATATCTCATCAAAAAGAGGTATGCAACAATTCCGGAAGTTGAGGCATTGATGGACATGAACTTGGACTCTTTAAGGGTCTGTATAACAGGCCCATTCGAGCTGTATTACAGGGAGTTCGGCGCTGTTATTTACGATGATGTCATTGACAAAATTGCCAAGTCTGTTGCCAGGTTTGTTGAAAATCTTGATGAGAATGTCGTTAAATGCGTCAGTCTGGATGAGCCGAGTCTTGGCACGAACCCTGAGCTTCAACCTTCGAGAGAGCAGATGGAATTTGCCTACAGCAGGATAAGCTTTTCGGGAGATGTTCAGATACATCTCCACTCACCCCTTTTCTACACAGAGGTTCTTGAGATAGAGCCGATAAATGTCATTGGAATCGAGTCTGCAAGAGATGAGAGAGCCATGGACTTTGTTGATGTGGAGGATCTGGAGTCCTATGATAAATTTCTCAGAGTTGGAATTGCAAGAAGTGACATAGATGGCATTGTTGCAGAATACAACTCAAGGCATGGAGTGAATGTGTGGGGGGATGATGAGGGAATTATGGATGCAATCAACGAGATTGAGAGCTCTGAAAAGATAGCAGAAAGGATAACTAAGTCAGTGGAGCTATTCGGTGAAAGGCTCAAGTATATCGGCCCTGACTGCGGGCTTTTCAGCTTTCCGTCTCAGGACCATGCAATAAAGTTGCTGGAAAGCATAAGGGAGGCGAAGAGTAAGATATGAACGATCCTCTGACTTTTTTCCTGACAGCTTTCACAACTCTCTTCATAATAATAGACCCCCCAGGCAACATACCGACATTCATAACTCTGACTGAAAACCTGAGCAGAGATACTATTGACAGGATTTCAAAGAAAGCAACCGTAATAGCAGCATCAATCCTCGTAATCTTCGCAATTGCCGGATGGGCGGTGATGAAATTCTTTTCCATCTCCATTGAGTCTCTGAAGATTGCTGGAGGTCTGATGATGTTTATAATTTCCGTTGACATCCTCTTTGGCAGAAAGTCCAGGGAGATTTATGAGGAAAAGGGGAAGGTGAGTGCAGAAATAGACTCAATTGCGGTGTTCCCTCTCGCATTGCCTCTCTACAGTGGGCCCGGAGCGATAACTGCTGTTGTAGTTCTCTCATCCGGTGTAGGTTACACGGGAAAGCTGATCGTCATTCTGGCAACCCTCTTGGTGTATGTGATTGTCAGGCTTACCCATATATATTCGCTAAGCCTTATGAGAATTCTCGGAAAAAGCGGCTCGGATATAATTGCGAGAGTCATGGCGATTCTGCTTGCGGCGATAAGCATTGAGTATGTTATGGATGGAATTCTTTCAAAGGTGGGGATGGCATGATTTATCTGCATGAAATAATAAAAAGCAGACTGAAAAGAGAGAAAGTTGCAATAGGTCTTGTGAGGTACGATGAAACAAGCGAGGACAGAATTTACAGGGCGGCTGAAATTGCAGATGAGTTCGCAAAAGTTCTGATTGTTGATGAGGAGCAGGATACAGCCAAAAGGCTCATTGAGCTTGCTGAAAGCGAAAAGGTTTACTCGGCTGTAAGAGGAACGGCAAGCGCAAAAAAGATTCTTGAATTCATGAGAGAGAAGTACAGACCTCTCAGAGTTGCGGTTCTTGAGACTCCCGCTAAGAAGCTCTTTCTTCTCTCCCCTGTTGGTGTTGATGAGGGCAGTAAGATCTCAGAAAAGATTGAACTGGCAAAATGCTCTGCAAGGGTGGCGAAATCTCTTGGTCTTGGCACGGAGATAGCATTTCTTTCTGGAGGGAGGTACGAGGATACCGGCAGAAGTGATCTTGTGGATAGAACACTGGCAGATGCTGAATTCTGCTCGAAAATCACTGGAGGTGTTAATTATGAGATAAGGCTTGAGGATGCCATTGAGAAAGACATAATAATCGCTCCAGATGGTATTTCAGGAAATCTGATATTTAGGTCTCTGTGTTATCTTGGTAAAGGAATGGAGTACGGAGCGGTTTTCTGCAATGTGCCCTTCAGAGTGATTGATACGAGCAGAAGCCAGAGTGCTGAGGGATTTGCAAGAGCCATAGCCCTTTCGGTGGTGATATAAGATGAGAAGATATCCTGAAAGACCTCTTGTTGGTGTTGGAGCTGTTATTGTTGAAAATGGAAAGATTCTGCTTGTCAGAAGGGCAAATGAGCCAAATAAGGGAAAGTGGTCAGTGCCTGGCGGTCTTGTAAGAAAAGGGGAAAGACTGATGGAAGCACTTAAAAGGGAGATCATGGAGGAGCTGGGTGTTGAGATAGAGGTCGGGGACGTTGCGTGTGTCACAGATGAAATCTTTTTTGACAGTCAAGGAAGGATTGAATACCATTATATAGTAATTGACTTCTTCGCAGGGATTGTTGATGGAGTTCCAAAAGCGATGAGCGATGCAGACGAGGTGAGATGGTTTGACCTGTCTGAGATGGATGATACCGAGACTGTTGATTTTGTTGAAAAGCTTGCCAGAAAATTGCTCTCCGGAAATGATGAAATCTATATATCATGATCTGAAACTGTTTTCATGCGAGTTCATGGTGTAAACAGTGTGTTTGAAGCTCTGAAAGCTGGGAAGGTCAACAGGGTGTACATAAGCACCTCTGCAAAATCTGGCAGAATTGCGGGGATAATCTCCATGGCAAAGAAGAGCGGGGTTCC
>JALUWC010000539.1 GCA_027019885.1 Geoglobus sp. | reverse complement strand
GGAATGTCTTGTATGGCAGAACTCTCACGTAGTGGGCCATGATACTCATTCTGTGCAATGATGGTTGTCTGTTGAAGAGAACGATGTCTCCATCCATTAACTGCCTTTCCACAACCCATCCCGGCTCGAGCTTCTCTGCAAGCTCATCTCTGTTTGTATCTATAACTCTAATTCTCCTTCCATCCTCTCTTATCACATAATTTGCCCTTGGATGCTCGTCTCTGAGTATAAACTCTCTCGCCTCCTCAATGTTCTTTTCTGTGACAAATATTGGAACTGTCAGCTCTTCAGCTATTTCCTGCGGGACACCAACCTCATTTATGCTGAGATTTGGGTCAGGACTGATCACAGTTCTTGCAGAGAAGTTCACTCTTTTTCCAGAAAGGCTTCCTCTAAATCTGCCTTCCTTACCCTTGAGCCTCTGTGCAAGAGTTTTCAATGGCCTGCCACTTCTGTGCCTTGCAGGTGGAATACCTGAAACCTCGTTGTCCAGATATGTTGTTACATGATATTGTAGCAATTCCCAGAGGTCTTCAAGAATTAGCTGGGGTGCTCCAGCTTCCTTGTTCTCCATAAACCTCTGATTTATCCTTATTATGTCAACTAACTTGTGTGTCAGATCATCTTCACTTCTCTGCCCGGTTTCGAGGATGATTGATGGTCTTACAGTCACAGGTGGAACAGGTAAAACTGTGAGGACCATCCATTCTGGCCTGACTGCCTGTGAATCCATTCCGAAGGCTGGCAAATCCTCGTCAGGTATATTCTCAAGCCTCTCTCTCACATCCTTGGGAGTCAATCTGTGCTCGCTTTCGTAAAAAAATGTTGGCTTCTCAAACTTTATCTCCATCTGATCTACCCCGCAGTGAGGGCACCTCTTGACCCCTTTGGTTACCCTGAAGACCTCCTTTACTATATCTTCGTAATCCTGACCTAACCTTTTCCTTTCGTCAATTCTCTGAATATACTTGTCTCTCTTCTCATTTTTCATCAGAATTCTTCCACATTCCCTGCATGTTGCATTCAGAAGTCTGGCTAATAGCTTTGCATAGCCCACATGAATTACCGGAGCTGCAAGCTCTATATGCCCGAAATGTCCTGGACACTCTCCAGCCTTTCCGCCGCATGTCCTGCATTTCAAACCTGGATCAATAACGCCAAGCCTCGGATCCATCAGCCCGAATTCAATCGGAAATCCATCATCATCGTATGTTTCTGGAGTGATGATTTTGACAACGCTCATTTTTCTTATCTCTCGTGGACTTAAAACCTCAAATCTGATACCTGCAATTCTTTTCGGAATCATAAACTCACCTCATGCCTTATCTCCAAGCACAAGTCTTGGCACAACAAACATCGACTTCATCTCATCCAGTAACAGTTTGAAGGCATAGCTCATCTCTATCTTGTGGATGTCGCTGTCATCATCGCATATCGTGCAATAGGGAATCCTTCTTCTGAAATCGTAGTTTGCAACATGTCCGCACTTGTTGCAGACCCACACTTCCACCTTGTCTGACTCATCAAGAAGTCTGTCTTTCAGCAGTAAAGCTGCTCCATGGCCGATAAGAACATCTCTCTCCATTTCTCCAAATCTGAGTCCACCTTTCCTCGCTCTACCTTCAGTTGGCTGTCTTGTGAGAATCTGCACCGGCCCTCTACTTCTTGCGTGTATCTTGCTTGACACCATGTGATACAGTTTCTGGTAGTAGATCACACCGACAAATACGTCAGCAACTATCCTTTTTCCTGTTATGCCATCATACATCACTTCTTTACCTGTATGGGAAAAACCGTATTTTATCAGAGCAGCCCTCAAATCATCTTCCTTCTCGCCATGGAATGGAGTACCATCAATTCTTCTTGCCTCCAAGCTACCAACCTTCCCCCCTATCATCTCAAGCACATGTCCTACAGTCATTCTCGATGGAATTGCGTGGGGGTTGACTATCATGTCAGGGACAATGCCGGACTCGCTGAATGGCATGTTCTCTTCAGGAACTATAAGCCCGATAACTCCCTTCTGCCCGTGTCTTGACGCAAACTTGTCCCCAAGCTCAGGAATCCTCTGATCCCTAACTCTCACTTTTGCAAGCTTCTGGCCGTTTTCGGATAGAGTCAGGAACACAGCATCAACTATACCTTTTTCATTGCTTCTCATTGTTATTGATGTCTCTCTTCTTTTTTGTGGGGATATGCCGAGCTCTGTCGGCTCCTCAAGAAATCTTGGAGGGGATGTTTTTCCTATGAGAACATCATCCGGCCCAACCTCCGTTTCAGGAAAGACAAGGCCATCCTCATCAAGATGAATGTAAGCTTCAGCCCCTCTGTAACCATTGACATCAGACGGTGGGATCTCGAATTTATCTTCCTGTCCTCCAGGATATCTCATTTCCTCGCTTTCATAGGTTCTGAAAAAGTGCGATCTCCCCAGACCTCTTTCAATGCTCGCTTTGTTGAAGATCAGTGCATCCTCAATGTTGTATCCCTCGTAGCTTATAACAGCAACAACAAAATTCTGGCCAGCTGGCCTTTCATCATACTTTATTTCCATCTGGGTGTCTGTGGCAACAATTGGTTTTTGGGGATAGTGGAGCAAATGGCCCCTTGTATCGGCCCTGAATTTCAGATTGGAATAAGGCAGTCCAAGGCTCTGCTTTATCATCGCTGCCCCCATCGTGTTTCTGGGACTCGCGTTATGTTCAGGATATGGCAAGCTTCCTGTGCATATCCCAACAATCAACGCCGGATCGAGCTCGAGATGTGTGTGTTCTTCAGTCAGAGCATTCTCGTTTATGGCAATGTAGGCGTTCTCCTCCTCCTCAGCGTCAAGATACTCTATTTTGCCCTGCCTGACAAGATCCTCGAACTCAATTTCACCTTTTTTCAGCTTCTCTATGTCTGCCTCATTTACAAGTGGCTTGCCATTTTTCACAACAATGAGAGGTCTTCTTGTCCTGCCAGCATCAGTATTAATTCTAACCTCATTTGAATCAGCGTAGAAAACAACATTAACCTGATTGCTAACCTTGCCTTTCCTTCTCATATTTCTGATGGTTTCTGCAAGCTTTTCTCCATCCTCAACAAAACCAACAAGCGCTCCATTAACGTAAACCCTGCATTTTTTCATCAAATCACCCCTTTATGGGCTCAATTCCAAGACCGAGAAGCACTCTTTTTACCTCGTCCTCATCTGTTCCTACGCTGACCTCAGCATACTCTGCGAAATTCTTTACAAGACCGCAGTTTGGACCTTCTGGAGTTTCGCTTGGACAGATCCTTCCAAACTGAGTTGGATGAAGATCTCTTGCCTCAAAATGGGGCTGTGATCTTGATAATGGGGAGATAACTCTTCTCAGCTGGGAAAGAATGCTGGTATAGTTGTGCCTGTCTATGAGCTGTGAAACTCCTGTTCTACCTCCTACCCAGTTGCCAGTTGCCATTGGGTGCATTATTCTGTCTGTAAGCACATCAGCTCTTACAGCCGTGGACATTTTCATCGATCTCCCTCTGACTTTAGCTCTTTCAAGCTGGTACTTCACATCCTTTATGAGTCTGAGAAATGCAACTCTGAATATTTCCTCCATCAGATCTCCTGCAAGCTTCAACCTCTTGTTGGCGTAGTGATCCTTGTCATCCTCTCCTCTGTATCCAAGATAGAACTCAAGAACGGCCTCTGCCATCCTTGCAAGGAAGAACGCCTTTGCCTTTCTCACCTCTTTTTCAATGCCAATGTGAGGCAGGAAGTACTGGTCTATAACCTGCTCGGCTCTCTGCAATCTGTATTCTCTGCTCTGACCTGGAGCAACCCTTTTGCCAATGAAATCTATTGCCTCCTCATGTGTTTCAACCTCCGCAATTTCGACATTCTCCAGCATGAATTTCATTATCTCGGGATCACCGCTAACCATTTCCACTATCTCCTGATCGCTCTCTATACCGAGAGCCCTCATCATGACTACAAAGTGTATTGGCTTTGGTATTTGAGGAAATGTCACTTCAAGAATGTTGTTCTTGTTTCTCTCAACAACAATTAAAGCTCTGTAACCACTTTTCTGGCTAAAGCACTTTGCCATCTCAATTGGCTCCCCGTATCTCTCTTCTCTCTCCAAGAGTATCTTGTTCGGAGCTAAATCCTCCAAGGTCATCAGAGCCCTTTCTGTGCCGTTTACTATGAAGTAACCACCGGGATCAAGCGGATCCTCTCCAACACTAACAGGATCGACACTGCTGAGATTACATATCTTTGATTTAACCATTACAGGAAGCATGCCCACTCTTACCCACTCCTCTTCAAGCTCCTTACCTTCATCAACAACCTGACATTGAAGGTGAAGAGGAGCTGCATATGTCAGATTTCTGAGTCTGGCAATGGACGGATAAAGGACTGTGTCTGTTCCATCAGCCTCTCTCATTACAGGTCGTCCCACCTCTATCTTGCCCAGCTTTACATAAGTGTTCTCAATGTCAAGCTCTATAACACCCTGCTCGTTGATTACCCTCTGCAATCCCTCGTCTACAAATCTGTTGTATGAATCGATCTGATGCTTAACGAGCCTTTCATGAGTGAAGTAAGATCTGGCAAGAATTCTGTTATCTATCATACACACCACCCTCTAAGTTTAAAATTTCCTTACATTCCGAAATAACCAACCCAAAACTCATACCACAAGCCTGTATACTACACTTTTACCCGTAAACTCATCCTCTCTTGTTATCCTTACAATGTCTCCTTTTTTGGCTCCGATTTCTTTTGCTATTGGATCATCTGCTTTCATCTTCGGCAAGTTCTCCCTGCTTATTCCAAGTGCTTTTAAAAGTTCTTCTGCT
Organism: Geoglobus sp.; assembly: GCA_027019885.1. Classification (GTDB taxonomy): domain Archaea; phylum Halobacteriota; class Archaeoglobi; order Archaeoglobales; family Archaeoglobaceae; genus Geoglobus. Next base: position 882 of record JALUWC010000539.1, on the reverse strand, counting down.
TCCTCTTTTGAGAGAACCTCATGTTTCGGAACCAGAATGTGATCCTGCAGCTTTATCTTCATACCCATCCTCCTTAAAGGGATAGTACGGGCTCGACGGGATTTGAACCCGCGACCGACGGGTTAAAAGCCCGTCGCTCTGCCTGGCTGAGCTACGAGCCCTCCTCACTTCTCCAGCTTTACACGATTTAAATTTTTTTCGTGGAGTGAACTGGTTTTGAAGAATGGATTATTAAACTTTTGGTATTAAAATTAAAGAGGGACAGCTAAGATTTCAGAGAACTCAGAAACTCATCAACCTCCACTGCAGGAAGCGTGATCGTTCTTATTGTCCCTCTGCTTGCAAGCTCAACCATTGCCTTCATAACATCAATGTTGTTTTCAGCCTCAACTATGTTCACAAAATCGTACTCTCCAAAGACAACATACTGCTGGATTACTCTGACTCCCATTCTTTCAAGCTCATCATTTACCTCCTTAACCCTTTCAGGATTCTTTTGCAGGGTTTTTGCTCCATCATCTGTCAGTTTTGACAGAATAACATATACTCCCATTTTGGTTCACCCAGTTTGATTTTGGTGATGGAACTGTAAATAATTTTCCCCGTTAATTGAGTGGGAGCTGAAAAATAGGTAAAAAGATTTTGTAATCAAGTCCACTCTCTCTCCCTCAAAACTCTCCGCAATATTTTTCCTACAGGGCTCTTCGGCATCTCATCTAGAAATTCAATCTTTCTCGGTGCTTTGAATGGGGCAAGCCTTTCCTTGCAGAATTTTGTCAGCTCCTCCTGACTCACTTTACCTTTATACTCTTCCTTAAGCACAACGTAAGCCTTCGGCACCTCTCCCTTCTCAGAATCAGGAGCTGAGACAACAGCAACCTC
>JALUWC010000538.1 GCA_027019885.1 Geoglobus sp. | reverse complement strand
TTCCTCACGAAGCTCAGCGTTGTAAGATAATTCCTGTGTGAATACACCCGTATCCATACTATCTCATTCCTTTCAACATCTAAGGCTGCGTAGAGATAGAACTGCTTGCCATTTACTTTTACCACCGTCTCGTCTAAGGCGATTGTTTCCCTGTGCTTGGCCTCCATGCTCACTCTGACTCTCTCTTTGAACCTGGTTACCCAGTAGTGCACCGAACTCTTGGTCGTTTTTAGAAAACACTAACTAAAATTTAAGGCTTTCTCAATAATTACCAGGTAATACGTGTTTGCCGTTAGACGTTCCCGGAAGCTTCCCGGTAAAAATGGGGTTGAATCTTTCTTATTTTAGCCTAAAACCTCAATTATTAAAATTGACTAATACCTCTTAGAATCTTCCGGGAAAGTTTTCCGGGAAGATTTCCAGGAACATTTATAAGGCTCCTGGACCCCCTGAACGACAAATGACGCATTATCAGAAGGCGATTAACGTATATACTATTATTACGTTTGCCTTAAACTTTCCTGCCATTAATTAAATAAAATGTTTCAACAATTGTTTAAAACCATAAAACATATTTGTAAGCATTTCTACTTATACTTTGCTTAGCTTCCTTGAAAATGGCTCTACCGGGACTCCCGGAAACTTCCCGGAAGATTCAGGGTAATACTAAACCTCAATAAAGTATTACTCAGTAATACTTTATTATCATTAATAATCAAATATTTATGCAATTTATAACCCTAATGAAACTATAGGGACTCCGGTGCTGTTACATATCAAAAACGCATGAGCTTTATTCATACCAAAAAACGTAATCTGATATTCAATTACTCCGGCAGCAACGTAATAAGGGGGCGCAGCTTTCATGTTATCTATGCTCTTTCTAACCGCTAAGCGGTCTATCACGCTTTCATAGGATATAATATAATTGTAGACACTATCTTTATCATTGAATTTCTTAACTTCTATGACTTTGTAGCCTTCTACGGGGAAGGCAGACTTTTTAACTTTATCTGAGAGTTTCTCCTTTAGTTCTTTACTACAAGGATTCATAAGTGAAGGCGCTTTACTTTTAACAGCACTTAAGTCAATAGTTATTTTATTATCCTCGACTGAAACGCAACCTCCTATAATAGATAATATAATAACCAAGCTAAGCAGATATAGGCGCTTTCCAGCGCTCATAAATCTACTCCTAACAGACTTTTTTGAGTATCCCGGCTTCAGGCTCATATAAACCTGCCATATCTTTTATCACTTCTAAAACATCATAGGCTAAAGATCCTTCAATTCCTATTTTACTCAGCTTGTAAAGGAGATAGTCCACCGAGACTTCGTAGCATCCCTCTAAGTCAGATGCGATATTAGCAGCCACTTTTTTAAGCCAATCTCTTTTAATTTCCACAGTCTTTATTGCAGCCCTGTAGTTACTGGTAGAGTCCCAAGTTTTTATGTCATATATACACATATCTAAAACAAGGTCTGCTTCACAGGAGGGACATTCTATCTCTACGAACACTTCTATCCACCCCCAATTATTTCGAGGATTAGCTCTTTAGTACGATCGTTTCTTTTCAGCTCATTTAATACCTCCTCTAACAGGGAGAAATCGTTTTTTAGCTCGTATATTAGCTTAGATTTTGCGTCAAGTTCCTCATCCAATAGCTTTCTAATTCCAGTTCTGGCAAAGTCAGCGGGGTTGAGATATTTACCTTTGCTAACCATCTCCTTGATAAGTTGAAGCTCTTGTTGAGATACCCTTACAGTAATAGCAGGGTTTTTAGCCTCGACCATGACCCTAATCACCTCTCTTTAAATTCTCATAGATTTCAATAGATTACCATCGTAAACTTTTTGTATATTTGAAGTTTATAGATTTCAATAGATTTCAATAAATGTTTATGTTGTTGAAATCAATAGATTTCAATAGGTGGTTTAAGATGAAGCAGGTCAAGTCGATTACTGTAAAGCTACCGCTGGAAGAGGGCAAAGCTGTAGACGTACTGGTTCAGGAAGAACAACTGTTCCTGAATGCTGCAGATTTCGTGAGAACTGCAGTAAGGAGACTTCTGAGAGAATACAGGAAAAAACTGGCAAAACATGGTATTGAACTTGAAGAGATAACCACAGAGAAAACTGGCAAGAAACTTGGGAGGTGACGTAATTGCAGCTCAACCTCAAGGTAGGCAAGATTAACGGGGAGGTCAAGCGCTTCAAAACAGAGGTCTGCGAGAAAGACCCGATATGGCAGAACTACCTAAACTTCAAGCGTTCAAACAAGCAGTATGCAAACCACGTTGCCCACTTCCTGCTTTTTCTCACAAAGGCGATGGGGAGAGACCCGGAGAAAAACCCGGTAACTCCATCTGAATTCAGGCAGTGGCGCCTCGACGAGATCAAGCGTGGCTCCGCAACCTCGGAGGTCAAGCATATAATACTCGCATACCTCGACTACCTCAGGCACACCTGCAGAGGCTGCGGGCACTGGATAGACGGCGACCCGCTCGCGCCTCAGAACATGCCGGTAATGGAATGCCCCAAGTGCGGCTCCACAAACCTTGCAGCAGGCACGAGAAACACAATGACCATGTCCGTAAGGGGGTTCCTCAGAGCCACAATCGACATGGAGGGCGCCTCACCCTTTAGGAAGGGTGAAAACTTCCCTGAGTACGGCTGGAACAAGAAGCAGAAGGTGGTAATTACCCCGGAGCTCTACGAGCGCATGCTAACTGTAGCCAATGACGTTCAGAGAATAATCCTGGTTCTTCTCAGGCAAACCGGCATGAGCAAGGATTTACTGTACATCAAGGTGACCTCCGATCTTCTGAATCAGCTTAACCAAGAACCGCTCCCGGATGTTGTTCTGATACCTTGGAAGCGCACAAAGGTAATGGGCAAGGACTCGCACCCGCGCTACACCGGCGTATGCGGGGATGGCGTGAGGATACTGAAGAGTTGGATAGAGTACAAGGGGCTCAAGGAAGGCGACTGGCTCTTACCAGGGCACGAAGGCAAGCCAATGAGCAAGGCACAGCTTGAGTGGAACTTCCGGCAGGTTGTCAAGAAGGCTGGCATAAAGGTCTCAGAGGGTGAGAGGCTCACCCCGCACGTGCTCAGAGGTGCGGCATTCACAGACCTCGTATGGGCTAAGGATCACGACTTCGCCAGGTACGTTACTGGCAAGACGGTGGGCATTGAGATCATCACCTACTACAACGGGCACCTTGATGACATCAAGGAGTTCTACCGCCGCTGCATACCGCGCATGAATCCGCTTGAGAAAGTAAAGGAGGAGAACCTCACACTCAAGGCAAGGCTGGAGAAGCTTGAGGCAGAGAACAAGGAACTCAAGGTCACACTGAACAGCGTCATGCAGATGATGCAGGAGATGAAGCAGGAAATCCTCGCACTAAGGGGACTGAGTAAGGCAGACGCCATTAAGCTTGAGGCATCGCTGGGGTAATCCTCTATGCTCCTCTTTTGTTTTTGGCGGAGGAAAGGGCGCGGGAACTCCCCTCCTTCACCTCTCATGCCAACCACACTCCACCTCCTCTATATCCTCCCGCGCCCCCTCCAACCTTTCCTTGAAATCAAGGAGGGATGCGATGGGTAGCAGCATAACAACAACAATAAAAAAAGAAGTTGTTGATGGATTGCTCTCGCGCATTGAAAGCCTTGGCGGAGATACCTCTTCTTTCCCCCGTGCGCTGTCCTGGCTGCTTGCAAACTGGGACAGTGTAATCAGCACTGGAGACGACGCAGAGAAGCAGGAGCTCAAGCGCCAGGTAGCAGAGCAGGCGATGAAAATCGCAGAGCTGGAGAAGCAGCTCAGGGAGAAGGACGACATAATAGAGAGCCTGAGAAATCAGGATCCAAGACTTCTAAAGAAGCAGATGGAAATACAGTGGGAGCGGGAGAAGCTTGAGAAACAGAAAGAGCTTGAGAGGCTGAAGCTTCAGCTGAAGCAGCGTGAAATAGAACAGAAGGCAGCGACGGAGATTTTCAAGCAGCTCTGCAAGAGCGGCAAGCTCCCTGAGACGATCTGCGAGGTCGAGATGGGGGAGTTCATTCGCAAATCGCTCGGATTGGATGAAATTTTAAAGGAGGGATGAAAGTTGAAGGAAGCAGCTAAGGAGAAGTTGAAAAGCAGGGTTAGTCGTGCCCTGTTTCTGAGGAACGGGAAGACGACCTATTTGGTCAGAGTCGTACTCGGCTACCTTCTGGCATTTGCCGGAGGCGCGAATGCAGCGACCGGGGACTTTTTCTTAGGCGGTCTCAGTGTGCTGGTGGCAATGGTTTTCTTCCCAGACTGGGGAGAAGCCACCGAACTGGTTGAGCTTGACAAGGGGGGAGAGCGACGCAGCAGGCAGCGGTAAAGCCGCTTAAAGAATATGTTCGCACTGTCGAGATCAAGCGCTGTAACCTCGCAGACAGCTGTGACAAGCGCTGTGCACACCGCGAGTACCATTTTCATATTCTCGCAGGCTGCCAATTACCCTACTGCAACCAGTACAGGGACGGTAAGCTCGAAACAGTGTCATGCAAGATAGAAATTGAGCTCAGAACGTTTAGAAACAAGAAGAAAGGGCGATGCCAGTACTGCGGAGGAGATACTGAGAAAATATACCGGGTGATCTGGGCACCAGCAAGAATGCGCCGTCTCAAAGATCGCAGCTGGCAGGCATGCAATGACCATTGTGCTCTGGAGCTTGTGAGGAGGGCGGCGAGATGAAGGTGAATAAGCTAAAACTTTTCAGGATAACAAAGGCTTTTTACAGCTTCTTGACCGGTCTCTTCTCGGGCTGGTGGCTTGGTTTCATTCTTGCAGACTGGCACTACGGCTACTTAGAGGACATGCCTTTTGTGGTGGCGATCGTTTTCGCCGCCTTCCTGCTGGCGGTCGCTGTTGCGCTTGCAGTTGCAGTGATGGTCTTAGATGGGATACTATGCTTCCTCTGCCCTGGCAGGGAGGAGGCTAAGAGACGGCTAAAAGCCAGCGAAAAAAGGGAGGCTGAGCAATGTTCTTCTCAATCCTGAAGCGCAGAGGCTGGGAAATCAAGCTCGGAAAGACCCGCGACAGGTGGATATGGGAGATAAAGGGCACCGGCGACGATCCGGACGAACTCCAGCGGAAAATTTTGGAGATAAATCAGAGATTCAAGGATACCCTGTTCAGGAGGCAGGAGGAGGGCGATAGCGGTGAATGACAAGAAGTTTCTCAGCGAGTGTTGCGACCACTGCGAATACAACGGGCTCGTCTGGAAAAATCAAAAACAGGAAATCGTTGGTTCCATCTGTGAGCTGAAAAGAGGGGATGAATTCGTATTCGGGAAAGAGGACGCTCCCGAGGGTTGCCCCTACAAGGAGGCGGCAAGGAGGGATGACGGTGGGAGTGCCTAAATGGATTGAGGTTGCAGAGTCACTGCACCGGTATGGGCTCACACCTTTCAGATGTTTCTGCGAGAAAGCAAAAGGACTGCTTTACATCGAAAAACTGAGCTTCGCAGACCTCGAACTTGTTGAGAGGTCAATAGGAACGTGTTGGAAACATAGACTATTTGGTGTGGAGTACACAGAGAATGCAATCAGAGCAGCAACAAACATTTTCCTTGAGCTTAACACAGAGCCAGAGCACTACTACCTCGCCTGGAACGATGGTAACTGGCCTCCGCTGCTTCTGCTCAGCAATGAGCCGCTACTTGAACCAGAGGAGGTCTTCCATCCTGAAGAGGG
>JALUWC010000537.1 GCA_027019885.1 Geoglobus sp. | reverse complement strand
ATACACATCGAGCTAAGCAAGGGGAACGGAAGATACTACACAATCGGATGCGACCTCACTCACGATTATGTTGAGCTGAATTCAAAGTACACAACGTGATCACATGAAGGTTGCGGTTATTGGCGCAGGGCTAAGCGGGCTGAACTCGGCGAGAATTCTGTCGGAGTACTGCAATGTAGATGTCTACGAAAAAAACAGGATTGGAGGGCTTGCATCATCTTACTGCACTGGCACTTACTGCATCGAGGCATTCTACCATCACTTTTTCAGGAGTGACTCATATCTTCTCCATACTCTGAAAGAACTCAATCTCGGTAACAGGATTGTGTGGAGGGTTGTCAAGGTCGGTCAGGTGTTCAATGGCAGGATTTACTCTCTGAGCACGCCACTTGAAATTCTTGAGTATCCGGGGATGTCTTTTCTTGAAAAAATCAGGCTTGCAAGATTCACCGTTAATGCCAGAAAGAGGAATTACAGGATGTTTGATGATGTTGGAGTGATGGAGGGGCTTGAAAGGGATGTGGGTAAAAGCCTGACTGAGAAGTTTTTTCTCCCGCTTCTCCGCTCAAAATTTGGAGACAATTTTGCTGAGGTGAGCTACGCATGGCTGCTGGCAAGGGTAAGTCTGAGATCAAACAGAAAGCTTCGAGGTGAGGAACTCGGATACCTGAGAGGGGGTTTTCAGACTCTCGTTGATGCTCTTTCAGAAAACCTGAACATAATTCACGAGAAAGCAAGGATATCCAGGTCAGGAAAGTGGGAGGTGAATGGCAGGAAGTATGATGCTGTGATTTTCACCGCTCCTTTGGACGGGATTGAGAGCATTGCGGGCATTGATTTTGAACCCGGAGTAAGGTACCAGAGCAGCATCTGTCTTTTGATGGGAATGAACGAGCCATTTCATGAAGATATCTACTGGATAAACTATGAGAGTGAACCATTTGGAGCCACAATCGAGCACACCAATTTCATGGATTTTGACGACTATGGAGAACACCTGATGTATGTGGCGTCATACACAACTCCAGAAAGAGTTTTCGAGAGGAGTGATGAGGAGATCTTCAGGTTGTATGTAAAATCACTCTCGAAGTATGGACTTGAAAGCAGTCAGATAAAGTGGTGGAGGATTTTCAGGGCCAAATACAGTGGGCCGGTTTACGAAAAAGGATATTTAGGCAAGATCACCCCATACAGGCTTTTTGATAACTTCTACGCTGCGGGGATGACATCCATGCCAAACTATCCGGAGAGAAGCATGAATGGAAGCCTTCTGGCAGGAAAGGAGGTGGCTGAAAGGGTTATAGAAGACCATCTCTCATAGCGAGCTCATATTCAAGATCGAGCTCTGTTTTTATACCCCATCTGTTTAAAATTGAGTTGGCATCTTCAATGCTTTCTGTGTTGAACAGATCTCTCGCAACTCTGTTACGCTCATAAACATCTCTCAGTTTCAGATAGAAGATCAGCGAATTGAGTATGGAGACGCGAATCTCCTTTTCACCCCAGAAACTGTAATCGCCAAAATAGCCCGTTCTTGCTAAAGCCGGTATTCTTGATGCCTCGCTCTCAACACTCTCAAGAAACTCAAGCATCCTGCCATCAATTTCAACAGTTCCCGCTCCGAGTATTGATTCATGCATTTCGGACAGATACCTCTCTATGCTCTCCCTCTCAAGCTCACCATCGCTGCCAAAGCCTACGACTGCAAGAATGCTGTCAAACTCGCTCAGGGCTGAGAGCATGATGAAGTCTGCAAGTGGGCTCACAAGACCGCTCTCACTGCCCATTGCTATGGAATCTCCACCGGCATCAACTCCCATGACAAGATCAATGGAGTTCTCCTCAACAAACTCCTTCAGATCGGATCTTAATTTTCTGACTCCCTCCTTTATGCTCACAGCAAGCACTTTTTCACCGATGAATTCAGCAACCATTGATGCGATGGGCCTGACACTTCCAATCGCCTCATCACCATACAGGTAACCAAGTGTTCCTGCAATTCTTTCAGCTCCGTCAATTTCATGAATGGCTCTCGGTCCGGGTTTTCTGTCCCTTATATACCTCTCCCATATCACTCCACCACAGATGCAACTGACACCAAATTTTTCAAGGAAATTTTTCACATAAAGTGTGCTGATTACATCTCCACCTCCACCGATCCCCACTATCAGAGCTCTTTTTGCCTCAAGGGCAGTATCCACGATTCTCACATCAGAAAGGCAATGCAATGTGATGAAAATCCTTTCGAAAATTTAATCAATTTCCGGTAAAATTCGGGAGCGATGAGAATAGGAAAGGGAGTGTTTATTGCCAGGACAGCAGTAGTAACCGGGGATGTAGAAATAGGTGATGATTCAAGCGTATGGTTCAATTCTGTTTTGAGAGCTGATCTCAATACGATCCGAATTGGCAAAAGAACAAACATTCAGGATAATTGCGTTGTTCACATTGATCAGGAGCATTCATGTGAGATTGGAGATATGGTAACTGTCGGACATTCGGCAGTTGTTCATGGTGCAAAAATTGGAGATCATGTGATTGTTGGCATAGGTGCTGTCGTTCTTGATGGTGCTGAGATTGGTGATTACACTCTGATAGGGGCAGGTACAGTTGTTACAGCTAAAAAATATCCTGAAAACTCACTTATTCTTGGTATTCCCGGGAAAGTTGTAAGAGAGCTCACGGATGTGGAAATCGATCTAATTGATGAAAGGTGGAAGGACTACTACATGCTGAAGGAGATGTACCTCAAAAATGAAATTGAAATAATCGAACGATAAACTCTCATTATCATTTCTTTAGAAACATTTTTATAGGAGGACATCAATAGTACATTGTCCGACAATTGGAGTACATAACACCACCCTTGGTATCCATGAGGTGGCGGCGGTGGGATATGGGGGGACGCATGTCCTCCCCCTTTTCATCTGAAAGGAGTGGAGATAGATGAAAAAGATCTCAGTAAGAATAACAGAGCAGCAGTATGAATTTCTCGAATCCCTCGTGGCGACGGGGGATTATGCCAACATAAGCGAGATTATCAGGGAGGCTCTCAGGATTTTCATGAGCAGGAAGAAGAGAGAGATGAAAGAGCTTATTGGAGACGAAATAAAGTGGATGGGGGAGAATGTATGAAGTCCTTTATTAGGGAAGCACAGGAATTGTATAGGAGAGAGCTGGAGCTCAGAAAGGACAACTTCTCTATTGAGGAGTTTGGAACACCGAACATTGTTGTTGTTGGTTGTGGTGGTAGCGGAAACAATACCATAAACAGGCTGAAGAACATAGGGGTTGATGGTGTAACGACGATAGCCATCAACACAGACAGGCAGCATCTTGAGATGATAAAGGCAGACAAGAAGGTTCTGATAGGGCGGAGCATAACAAAGGGGCTTGGAGCTGGAGGATACCCTGAAATTGGAAGAAAAGCTGCGGAGCTTGCAAGGGGTACGCTTGAGGAATTGCTTGGTGGAACGAATCTGGTATTCGTCTGTGCTGGACTTGGGGGCGGGACAGGTACAGGCTCTGCACCTGTAGTTGCTGAGATTGCGAAAAAACAGGGAGCAATTGTTATAGGCATGGTCCAGACTCCGTTCAAAATGGAGAGAGCAAGGATTGAGAAGGCAAAGGAGGGCCTTGAGGAGTTGAAGGAGTATGCTGACACTGTCATAGTTCTCGATAACAACAAGCTTGTTGAATATGTTCCGAATCTTCCCATTGAGCAGGCATTCAGCGTGATGGATCAGATAATATCCGAAACGATAAAGGGGATCACCGACACAATTACAAAGCCATCTCTCATGAACATAGACTTTGCAGATGTCAGAGCCATAATGGAGCATGGTGGAGTTGCTGTTATGCTTGTTGGAGAATCAAAATCCCAGAACAAGGCAAATGAAGTGGTTAGAGAGTGTCTCCAGCATCCGTTGCTTGAAGTTGACTACAGGGGAGCAACAGGAGCTTTAATTCATATAACAGGTGGCCCGGATCTTACGATAAAAGAAGCAGAGGAAATTGTAAAGGATCTCACATTTGAGATATCGGATCACGCAACAGTCATCTGGGGTGCCAGGATTTCTAAGGAGTTTGAGAGTATTGTCAGAGTAACAGCGATAATGACAGGGGTAACCCCCAGCAGAATTTTCAAAGAGAGGGAGGAGGAATTTGAGTATTATCCATCCTACAGCAACAACGGGAGGAAAAGAAGCCAAGTGCCAATCCATTCCGGCTCGGTTAAGAACAGCATACCATCAATGGTTGCAAAGAACTACAACGGAATAGATGTGCTCTGAAATTTTTAAATTTTCAGCTTTTCCTTTATTTTTATGCTCGCAGAAATATCTGTTCTGCCAGTTGGTTCAGGCGAGTCTCTGGGCAAATACATTGCTGAGGTTCTCAAAGTTGTAAAGGATTCTGGCATAAAGCATGAACTCACCTCAATGGGCACAGTTGTCGAGATAGAAAGTTATACCGAGCTTGGAACCCTTCTCGAGAAAATAAATGCCAGACTGCTTGAAATGGGGGTTGGTAGAGTTTATATGGTCGTCAAAATTGACTTCAGGGTTAAGGGTGGTAGCATAGAGCAGAAAAAAGAATCTGTCATGGAAAAGCTAAAATGAGAGGGACAAAGCTTAATATGGCTGTATTTAAATGATTCGAATCATTTATATTCAGTCATAACCCCCTCGTTAAGTGGAAGGGGTCCTCTTTGCTTTCTTGGCTTCAGTATTCTGGGGGATAAATGGTGTTTTTCTTAGGCTTGGACTTGAAAAAGAGGATGTCTTTTCATCGACGATGACTGTCATGCTCATAGGATCTGTAGCAACGTTTCTTGTAGCCTTGGGGGATATGCAAAACATCAGAGTAGATCCTCACAAGGCTATCCTGCTTGTTGCAGCCGGGTTTGTGTCCTACTTTCTTGGCAGAATAATCACATATCGATCCATCCCGATTGTTGGATCATCGAGAGCTTATTCAGCATCTTCAACCAGAATACTGTTCTCCGCAATGCTCGGAGTTTTAATTCTGAAGGAAGAAATCAATCTCCTGATACTGTCAGGTATAGTTATGATGGTTTCCGGTCTTTATATCTTCACAACCGAAAGAATAAACCTCAAAGAGTTCTACATTTCGATATCAAGCGGCCTCTTTTTTGGAATCGCCTCCCTGTTGATAAAGGTGGGGATTCTTGATAATGTTTTTCTCAGCCTTTCGATTGCCACATTCTCTGGTTTTACATTTCTTGCTGTTTTCTGCTTTCTAACAGGAAGAATGTTTTTTGTTAGAAACAAATACATACTCCTTTCTGCTGCAACACTTACAAGCGGTAATGTGCTGTTCTATTACGCTCTCAAAATATCACCTCTTGTCATAACAGTTCCTCTCTCTAATCTTTATCCTGTGATCACAACATTTGTTGGATTTCTGACAGTAAGGGAGCTTGAAAGGATAAATTCAAAAACGATTGCAGCATCGATCGTGACCGTTTTCGGCTCAATCCTCATATCTCTCGGGCACTCATGAACAGTTTGCTTAATTTTGACAGTCAATCACTTTTAAATATTGTAGTTTCAGAGTTGATTCATGGAGTCGGGATTGGAGATCAAGAAAAGAGATGATAAATTTGCCAGATTTAGCAGAGAATTTTTAAGGGATATCGGAATGTTTCAGAAACCAAGAAGATACAGGTCTGAGATAAGCCAGGAGGAACTTCTGGAAGACCTTGAGAGATATAGA
>JALUWC010000536.1 GCA_027019885.1 Geoglobus sp. | reverse complement strand
TTGTGCCTCTATCGCCAAAATGAGTTTTTACAGCAACGGTGTCCCCATCATATATGCTGTCAAGAATACCGCTCTCATTCACAACTTTTTCGAGTCTCACAACAAGGCTCTGTTCAGGCTGATACCATCTGGCAGGGTCTGTGACATTAACCTCGGCTGGAGTGAAGAACACCTGACTCATGATTCTTAGAAACCCAGCAAACATTATATACCTTTTGCAAAATTTTGGTTTATGAAGAGATTGGTGTTTGTACTGGCCTTTTTAATGCTCATATTCAGTGCAGAAGCATTTGAAATTACCCTTAACGGTTATACGGGCGGAAATGTTACCGTAAATCTCATATCGATGAATAACAGCACATTCTCACAGAATATAACAGTTCAGGAAAGCACGATCAATATCCAGAACATAACAAACGGAAGCTATCATCTCATTGTCAGCTACGGAGCAAAACGGTTCATCTCAACGATATCGATTCCAGAAAATAGCTCTGTGAGGGTTGATTTCAGCGAGACAAACGATTCAAAGGTTCTGAAAGTGGACAACATACATTTCATTCTAAATATGCAGCAGGATGGTTTTGCAGTTATGGAGATCGTGAACTTCGAAAATACAGCAGAAAAATACTACCATGGAGACATTGTGAAAAAGGTTCCTGCTGGAGCAAGCCACATTGTTGTTGATGAACAAACTCTCAAACAGTCGGGAGTTGTTTACGACAAAATCGTTCAGGAAACCGGCAAGATTATAATCAAAAATGCGACAGTTCAGCCAAAAGGGGTGTTTTCTCTTGCTTATCTCTATTTCCCTTCTGACTCAATTCAGCTTGTTGTTGATTACCCAGCAGACATTGTGAGGATAATCCATCCTGTCCAGATAAAGGTAACCCCCCCTGATGGCTTTACCAAAGAAACCCAGATCACCAGTAACCAGGGCGTTGTTTTCGATGTCCTGAAAGCAGAAAATCTAAAACCAGGCATATACCAGCTAAATGCTGAAATGAGTCAGGGAGCAGTGAGTCAAATCACAACCCAGAATGGAGAACAGGGTCAGGGACTCAATCTTCCTTTAATAGCCGGAGTTGGACTGATAGCGGTGGGTATAGTACTTTTCATTCTGACTTCAAGAAAGAAAGATGCGGAGGAGAGCGAAGAAGAAGGGGAAAGCACGGGAGAATGGAAGATTTAGTAGCTGACTAAGGTACCAACATTCTCCCCCTTCAAGGCTCTCTCAAGATTGTGCGGAGTTCCAAAGAAGATTTTGGTCTTTATTTTACTCCTCTGAATTATTTTTGACGCCAGGAGATCCACAACACTGCTGCTCCCGGCCCTTATGCTGTTCTTAGAGACTATTTCCACAAGTTCATCCGGACTCATTTTTTCAATTCTCTCGGCATCACTGTAAATACCGGGGTCCTTGGTATAAACGCCATCGGCAGAAGTTGCGATTAGAAGCTCTTCCGCTCTTAAAAATTCAGCTAAAAGGGCAGAGGTGGCATCCGTTGTATGGCCGGGGAATGTTCCCCCCATTACAATCCTTTTGTATCTTTCTAAAAGCTCTTTTGCCTGAAAAAAGTTTTCAGGAACTGTGAGAGGTGCATTATCGAGTGATGTGGCCAGAACCGCCGCATTTATCCTCGTAACATCAATTCCTATGGTATCGCATGTCACCTCGTCTGCTCCGAGAGATCTTGCCGCCTCAATGTATTTTCTGGCAATTTTCCCTCCCCCAACTACTATGGCAAGTCTGTCATTGTACCGATTTATCACCTGCGCAAAGCTCTTTATTCTTTTAATGTCAAAATCTCCAAAAAGGACTGAACCACCAAGTGCTATAACCTTCATCCTTCTTAAATTAATTAACTCGAAAAAAAATGTTTCGAAAGATGTATTGAGGTATTTTTGAATAATTCAATAAATAGTAAAATATTTATATCATTGAGCTAAATAATAATGAGGTGATATTATGGAGCTCGACTCTAAGGATGAAAGGTTCATCGATCTCCTCTCTGAAGCTGGTTTAAACAGAAATATAGCCAGGGTCATCGTTTATCTTTCAAAGGTTGGTGAGGCTGTTTCAAGAGATATAGAAAGGGAGGCAAATCTCAGGCAGCCTGAAGTCAGCCTTGCCATGAAGGATTTGAAAACCCTTGGGTGGATAAAGGAGAAAGAGATCAAGAAGAAGGGTAAAGGGAGGCCATTAAAGAGTTACAAACTGTCCTTGGATATAAGGGACATTGTGAAAGAACTTGTTGAAAGAAAGCGAGATGAGCTTAACAAGCTTGAAAAAGAACTTGAAGAACTCGAAAAGCTTGTGGGGCTCAAATGAAAATTGACATCAGTATCGGGAGAAACTTCACAAGACTCAATGTTGATGAGGCCGTTATAGTGTGTCATGGCTTGCCCTACGAGCCCGGTTCTGCAATAGATAAAAGCTACGATCTCATTGCAGAATTTTTCTCAAAAAGAGGGATTCCTGCTCTGATTTTTGACTTCACAGGAACAGGAAAGAGCAGAGGTGAATTCAGCCTTTTGAGGTGGTTTGAAGATCTGGAATTAGTCGCAGAGAACTTTGACAGATTCCATCTGGTTGGCTTCAGCATGGGTGGGGCAATAGCTTACGGAATAGAGGGTGCTGAGAGCTATTCAATAATTTCCTCTCCATTCGATCTGAGCCTTTTCACAGAGGAATCAATCAGAGAGATTTACTCCAACGCAATTTTAAAAAGAACACTCAAAGGAATTAGGGATTATGACATCTTCAGAAGAAAGCTGCTGGATGAATTCGAAATCATCTGCCCCTCCACTACAAATCCGAAAAAGGATGTGCTCGTTGTTCATGGATTGAACGATGACATTGTTCCTTTTTCTCATGGAATCAAAATATACGAAAAATCAAGAGCTCCCAGGAAATTTGTTAAAGTTGAGAACGGAGATCATTTTCTCAGGAAAAACAGAAAAATAATTGAACTTGCTTTCAACTGGGTTTCTGAAAAGAGAGAAGGAGAGAGTGTTGAATCCATCAGGATCTGATACCTTCAAGAACTTCCTCTATCTGTTCCCAGACCTCGTCAATGCTCTTTGTTCCATCTATATCCCTAACAACCCCTTTCTGACCGTAATACTGAATTAACGGTTCGGTCTGCTCTCTGTAAACCCTGAGCCTTTCCTTTACGGTCTCTTCTTTATCGTCATCTCTCTGGTAGAGCTCTCCACCACATTTGTCACACTTTCCTTCAACCTTTGGTGGGCTGTATATCAGATTGTAAACCGCACCACAGCTCTTGCATGTTCTTCTGAAAACTATTCGCTTGACAATCTCGTCATCCGGGACAGAGATGTTGATTACAGCATCAATTTTCCTGTTCATGTCATCAAGCATCTCATCAAGTGCTTCAGCCTGCTTTATAGTCCTCGGAAAGCCATCGAGAATAAATCCCTTTGCACAGTCATCCCGAGACAGTCTCTCTCTCACGATTCCTATCACGATCTTGTCTGGAACCAGTTTCCCACTGTCCATGTACTCCTTTGCCTTTTTTCCAAGCTCCGTTCCCTTTGAAACAGCCTCCCTGAACATATCACCAGTGGATATCTGAGGAATTTTGTATTTTTCAACTATCCTCTTTGCCTGAGTCCCCTTTCCTGCTCCGGGAGGGCCGAGAAGTATCAGGTTCATGCTGAGGCTTTGCTGGGTAACTACTAAAGCTTTTTGATTTTTTCTGATATCTTCACTCATCAGATCTATCTTTTCTCATTTACGCAAGATTGAGAAAAATAGAAAAATTTGACACAGTCAGGCAATTTATGTGCTTCATGAACACTACTTTTTCACTGTTTTTCCACTACCTGCTTGAGTGATTTTCAATTTTGGTCTCTCTCCTTGCTTCCTGATTGTTGATCTCTTTTTTTCCAGAAAGGAGAAGACACATATGCTTTTTCCTGGACTCCAAATGCCTCATACCTCTTCTCCCAGATATATCCCATCTTTCGCTCTTGTTATTACAAATCTCACACCACTTCCCGGTTTTCTGCTGGTAAGAACGGTTACAGTTCTTCCCTTTACGACAGCAATTCTCTCTCCGTAACTTCTGCCATCAAGGGCTATTCTTGCAAAATGAACCTCTCCCTTCTTTATCGGAGAGGGATATCTCGGTCTCTTCTCGATTCCAAAGTCCTTTGGGCTGAGAACAAGTCTGACCCCGTACTCATCCTCCCACTCTCTGAGCTTCGAGTAAAATGACCTGAATGACATGCCATGCCTGAGCTTTCTCCCTCCTCTGTAGTGGATGTACTTCTGTATTCCAAGAGCAGGCCATCTTTTTCCAGCACCAATCTCAAGAGCAAACTCAATTATTCTTGGGATTTCCTCATCGTTTATTCCGGGAAGCCACACAGGGGCTATGAGCAGATCTATTCTGCTGCTGGCTATGTATTCGGCAATTTCCACAACCTTATTGAGAGGATACCTCACACCGTATATCTTCTCAGCCAGCTCACCATCAAGGGCGCTTATGCTCAAATTGACCCTGTCAAGAGATCTATCAAGCCTGTCAATCATGTCTTCACTGATAACGGTGCCATTTGTCTGAATCGAAACAGTTTCTGTTTCTTTAATCTTTTTCAGACCATGAATCAATTTCTCAATGTATGGATATAGAAATGGCTCAGCCTGGCCGTCTATGTGAGCCTCAACTCTCCTGCCTTTAAACTCTGCAATCTTTCTGTATTCTTCAAGAAGATAATCGGGATCGATTATGTAATCATTTTTCTTTGTTCTGCTTCCCCTGCCTTCATCAACACTGCAGAATATGCAGTTGAGATTGCATCCTGTTATGGGTCTTACCTGAATCAGATTTGTACCCCTGTCAATCAGACCAAACGCAGCATGCCCAAGGAGAGGGATCTGGCTTTCGGAGGTTATGTAAAACAGACTTCTCTTTGTGGCATGGTGAAGAACCTTCTTCTCCTCAGCAAACTGGATTATGTACTCCTTTGGGTATTTTTTCAGGAGTTTTTCATATGTGTCTTTTCTGAACCTTACCTCGATGAGTCTCCTTATCAGGAATACCTTCTCATCCCCCACATCATATTCCAGGATCATAGCTGCGACTTCTTTACCACTTCTTTCCCATGCTCCGTTATTTTTGCCAGATCTCCTTCCACAGATATGTACTCCTTTTCCTTAAGGGCATTGATAATACTTTCAAGCATCTTTTCTGAAAGTCTGGTTGACTTTCTGAGCTTTTTAAGGGTCATGTCTCCTTCTGAGAGCATCTGAAGAACTCTGAGCATGTTTCCCGATAGCATAAGAATACTTGTCCTTTGTTTTATTAAACCATTGCGCAAGAATTTTAAGAGCTTTAAATTCATTTCAACTGTGAATGCATTCAGAGCGGGCTTAAGCTTTTTCACAACACTGAAGGCTGGTGGAGATTTTGACAGCCTGAGAAAAAATCTTTTTGTAATGCCTGCCGTTGGAGCATTGACTGGCATAATGATTTCCATTCCTGCCATTTTTGCCCTGAAACTCAGTGCAGGTTTTCTCATAATACTGGCTTACATAGCCGTTGAAGGGATAAATCATATTGATGGCCTTTCTGATTTTTTTGATGCAGTTTTTGCCCCACCATCACGAAAAATCGATGCAATGAAAGATCTCAACACCGGAAGTGGAGGGCTGGTGGCAGTATCATCCTATCTCATTCTTCTTGCATTCTCTTTTTCGATGATGAACACTCAG
>JALUWC010000535.1 GCA_027019885.1 Geoglobus sp. | reverse complement strand
AAGACGATATTTTCAGACCAATTGAGAGAATAAGACCGGATGTTATCGTTCTCGGTTACGATCAGCATTTTGATGAGGAGTGGCTTAAAGCGGAGCTTGAAAAGAGAGGAATTGAAGCAGAGATCGTAAGGGTGAATGCTAGGGAAAGCTGCGACCTGTGCAGCTCTGCAAGAATAGTTGAGAGAATAATCAGTCTCGTTCCAGACAGGACAGAGAGGAAAGAGCAGACTTGATATTCATGAAAAAGTCCTCCACCGCATTCATCAGTGCACCTATTTTGTGGGTTTCAATCTCAACAACCAGATTTCCATTTTCAAGGTATGATCTCGCCCACTCCAGGTCGTCTGGCTCAAGTGATTCTGCAATTACCCCAGCATCCCTGTGGCTTATTTCGATCCTAACCGAGTACAGCAAAGCCTGTCCACCTCCCTGATGAACTCATCAACAGCATCAACATCGATGTTTGCTCCTGCAGCAACCACATGTCCGCCACCTCTCCCTCCAACCTTTTCCGCTGAGACTCTCATAACCTCGGCAAGATCGACGAGCTCGGAAAGCTTCCTGTTGCTTCTTGCAGAAACCTTAACCCTCCCATCCTTCTTTATGTTCAGTGCCACAAAAGGCCTGTCGGAGAAGAGATACCTCGAGAAAACAGAGGCAATCGGTCCTGTTGAGGAGCCGTTTTCCATTACCAGAAATCTTATGCACTCTCCTTCCTGAACCTCATGCCTTCTCCTCTCAATCTCCTGATGCACCTCCTCAACAAACTTCCTCCAGAGCTCGAACCCCTTTTCCAGATAGCTCCCATCCCTCATGCATATCCCAAATCCCACAGACTGGCTTGCTTTTCTTCCGGTTGCGTTTATGACATCGCTCATCATCACGGCATTGTGTATGAGTTCATCTGGCAGGAAGTACTTCTTTCCTGCAACCTCCTCAAAAACTCCCGGATAGGAATTCATCCTCATAATTCTGACTGCAATTGCATTCGCAAGCCTCCTCTCCTCATCTCTGCTCAGTTCATCAATATTCCTTTCCCCATCAATTCTGCATTTTGCCAGAAATTCATCAAGCTCCTCTTCCTTAGAATAAAAATCGAGGTAAGGTTCCAAGCTGAGCCTGAGGACCTCTCTCACTTTTCCAGATATCATTTTCAGGCCATCTCTTTCCTCAATGAACCCGTTCTCTATCCCTCTCCTCACCACCTCAAGATTTCCTCCAGTAATCTTCTGCTTGTCGCCTATTATTCCAGCAAGGGCAAGTGATGTGAGATCTCTGTTGTCTCCAAGCTCCTCAGCCAGAATGTAGGCTGTGGCACTTGCAGAGAACTCAAAGGATCCATCAATTCCAGCAAGATGCGGGTTTATGTGGGCAAAATCTCTCCTCGGCTCAATCCTCCCAACAGGGAAGTGATGATCAACAACGATCACGTCAGAGTTTAGAGAGGAGACAACATCAGGATACCCGCTTCCCATGTCCGCAAATACTATCAGTTCCTCCTCCTCAACCTCCTCATTTAAACCGCTCAGAAACGAGACCTGAATGGACTTTTCCATTCGAAGGAGCGATAGCGCCACAATGGCTCCGGATGAAATACCATCGGCATCGTAATGCGTGTAAATTCTTGCAAAGTCATGCCTCCCAATAATCTCAGCGGCTTTCCTCGCCTCAACCCTGAGCATCTCGAACATTGGATTGGCTTTGAAAAAAAGGGTTAAAAAAATTGCCGAATCATTCCTTGAATGCCGGAATTATCTCCTTGCCTATGAGCTGAATGGACTTCTTCTTGTCAGGGCCTATCGGTGAACCGGCAACAACCTGTGTAACCCCAGACTTGGAGAGCTCCTTTATTCTCTCTATAACCTGATCAGGTGAACCGCTGATTGAAAAGCTGTCGATCATCTCGTCGGTCACAGCCTTGCTCACGCCCGGCCAGTCGCCTTTTGTGAAAGCGTTGTTCAGAGCTTCTCTGACTTTTTGTACATCGTCCATGCTTATTCCGTGCCTCTCGAAGATGATATCTGGAGAACCGGCAACAATGAATGCGACAACTATCTTCGACGCGTTTCTGGCTTTGTTTGCGTCCTTGTCAACGCTCATGGATGCATAGGCAACAACATCAAACTCATCTCTGCTCTTGCCGGCCTTCTCAAGCCCAGCATCAATGTTCTCCTTCGCTGTCTCAAAGTCTCTGGGATGAGAGGCATTGATGAGAACTCCATCTCCAAGCTCTGCGGCAAGCTGAAGCATCTTTGGCCCCTGAGCGCCTATGTAGATGGGAATGTTTCCGGCCTTGAAGTCCAGCCTTGCACCGTTGAATTTGAATATCTTTCCATCGTAGCTTACCGACTTCCCTCCATGCAGTAATCTGATTATCTCAACAGCCTCTCTCATCCTTCTCAGTGGTTTCGTCCAGCTTATGCCGATCCTGTCAAAGGTAACCTTGTCTCCCGCTCCAATTCCAAGAACAGCCCTTCCATTGCTCAGCTCGTTGATTGTGGCTATTGCAGAGGCTGTAACTGCTGGAGATATGTGGTAGGGATTCGTGACACCCGGACCGAACTTTATACTACTGGTTTTCAGAGCGAGTATGGTCAGCATCGAGTAAACATTCCTGTTGTTGTAGTGGTCTGTTATCCAGGTGTA
Source organism: Geoglobus sp. (assembly GCA_027019885.1). Lineage (GTDB taxonomy): Archaea > Halobacteriota > Archaeoglobi > Archaeoglobales > Archaeoglobaceae > Geoglobus. Next base: position 3,117 of record JALUWC010000535.1, on the reverse strand, counting down.
TTCAAAACCGCTGTCCTCTGCGAGTTTCACATAATACTCCAGCTCGTAGTACTTCATGTTTGGAACAAATTCAATACCGAACTTCATAGAATGGCTTGAATTACAAAGCCGTATAACCTTTTCGATTTTTTCTGGACTCAATCAATCTGATCCACTTTATCACGCCAGAGAGAGTTGATTTGAGATGCAACCTTTGGGTTTCTGAATCCCTTCAGCAGTGTGAAGTCCCTTGGATATCCAATAAAAGGGTCTATTGACATCTGATCCACATTAGCCACCCAGATCTTGAAACCTGCATCCTTAACTCTTTCAGAGTTTCTCCTGAAGAACCTCAGGAAAGGAGACAGCTCTTTCTCTGTTAGAGCTACCACAACATACTCCCCATCGAAACTCCTGGAAAAACTTTCGTGAATGCTGATGAATCTCTCAACATCGTCTATGATTGAGTAAAAAATACCATATCTGAATTTTTTCTTGGTGTAGATCCTGACGAGACCATCTTCAATGCTGTACCCTGTGAAAAAGGTGTCAGTTATTTCTCTCATTCTGTCCATGGAATCAAAAAGCCTCTTTGATTTGAGATACTCCCGGTATGCTTCACCAACAAGCTCCTTGGTGGGAGTGCATGAATGAGTGTGTCTGAACTCAATGTCATCCAATTCCAGCCTCTCAGAGAAATTGAGGCTGTTTATTGTGGCCGGCTCATCGCACATACTCTCAATCACTCCATCAACAATCATTTCATAATCAATGCCCGATCCGTGTGTGTGAAATTCAAGCATAATTGTGTAGGTTACCCTTCTTATTTCCTCTACGGTAACAACCTCTCTCCCGGATAACTCGTGAGAGGCTCGCTTTATCGCCTGTCCAAGAATTTCCATTGATCTGAGTTCTTCAGCTAATTTTTAAGAGTTGAGGGGTATTGAAAGAGCTGACAAAACACTTACCCACCTTTTTGCCACTCCCATCAACAGGTTTTTATTGAACTGTTTCAATGATATATTATGGCAGAAAAAGCCGAGGAAATTTTGCATATTTACACCCTGACGGACGGAATTATAGGGCCCGATGTTGAAAAGGCTGGAAGGGTTGTAGATGGTGGAAAAATGGTTTTCACAACATCTCCCGGATGCTGGGGGCCGATGATCACGCCCAGCATCAGAGGAGGACATGAAGTGGCAAAGCCTGTTGAAGTTGAGAATGCAGAGGTCGGGGATGCGATTGCGATTTATGTTGAAAAGATAAATGTCCTCTCAAAGGCATCCAGTTCTGGAGTTGATGCTCCTGTGGACGACGCTTACGATGGAGACCCGTATGTGGCGAAGAAGTGCCCGAAATGCGGAAAAGAGTGGCCTGAATACAGAGTCGAAGGAATCGGGCAGGGAGCTGTAAGGTGTGCTGAATGCGGAAGTCCCGCATCTCCCTTCAGGATGGTGCACGGCTACACATTGATTCTGAGGGACAATCTTGCCATTTCGGTGGATGAATCCACTGCCAGATCAATTGCAGAGAAGGCATGGGAGTACTCTGCTCTGCCGGAAAGCTCAAAGCAGGTGCCCGTTCTCATTTTCGGCAAATCAGATATTACAGGGATGGTTACGAGAATGAGGCCACATCTCGGCCAGCTCGGGACAATACCATCTGTGAACATTCCAGACTCCCACAACGCCGGAGATTTCGGGAGTTTTCTTGTAAATGCCCCCCACAGATACGCGATAACCGAGGAGCAGTATGAGACTGCCCTGACAGACGGACATCTTGATGTTGATTCTGTAAGAGAAGGCTGTATCGTCATCGCTCCTGTCAGGGTGAGAGGTGGGGGTGTTTATGCGGGAGACGTTCATGCTCTGCAGGGTGACGGAGAGGTTGCAGGGCATACAGCAGATGTTTCAGCTGAGACCACTCTCTGGGTATCTGTCCTGAAGGATTTGAAGCTTGACGGGCCATTGTTGCTTCCTCCCGCAGAAGACCTGCCGCCTCTCGCAAGACCATGGGGAAGGGGAGAGTGGAGTGCTGCCGAGGATGTAGCAAGGAAAATGGGAATTGAGATCGAACCCGTTGCTCCCATCCAGATTATTGGTTCAGCACCCACAGTAAACGATGCAGCATTGAGAGGATTTGAAAGAGCTGCGAAGTTATTCGAAATGAGGTTCGAAGAGGTGCTGAACAGGGTAACTGTCACCGGAGCCGTTGAGATAGGCAGACTTCCGGGCATGGTTCAGATTTCCATGCAAGTGCCATTGAGGATACTTGAAAGGCTTGGACTTGACAGCATTACAGTTGAGCACTACAACCTGCCCTACTGACTATTTTTAAATTACACTCTTAGGAGAAAATCCAAGACCTCCTTCACGAGGGAGTCCATCTTTCCCATGTAAAAATGATCAGTATCAAGTTCGACAACCTCCTTCGGTTCGCTCAGCATTTCTGCAATCTCCTTCGACTCGTCAACACTCACAATATCGTCGTAGCTTGCATATACAATGAGCTTCGGAGTTATGGAATCCTTCAGCTCTATCTCGTGCAGCTTTTTAAGCGGAGATATCAGGACAAGGGCATCACCCTCTCCTGCGATGTTGCTGGTAACAACGGCTCCGAATGAATATCCAACAACAGCAACAAACTCATGTCTCTCCTTCAGGTAGAGCAGCATGTATCTCGCATCCTCAATCTCACCAGTGCCGTTTCTGAATGGCTGCCTGTAGTCAAAGCGGAGCGTCGAAAATCCAGCTTTGTTGAGAGCAGCGCTTATTCTTTCCAGTCTGACATCAAACCTGTTACCGCCCATCAACGGGTGGGGTGGGCACAGCAAAACACCTTTCTCGCCTCTCACCTCGTAACTCGCTCTTATGCCATTGACAAGGACCTCAACCATAGCATGTGTTCTCTGGAAAATATAAATGGATTCCGTCAAATCCATTGGGTTCCATTAGCTTCTTTACTTTATTCATCAGACCGCGATTGATAGTAATGACCTCAAGATTGCATCTGTGTTCTCAGTTGTTGTATGCCTCACTTTTTGGCGATGCTTACGAAAACCTTAATACCCTGTCATCAATTTCTGATCTGATGGATTACGCTGATCTCGGACTCAAGGTTGGTATAGAGATCCACCAG
>JALUWC010000534.1 GCA_027019885.1 Geoglobus sp. | reverse complement strand
TGCTAAATTTGAAAAGCTCGACTCTCGATCCCGTGACCCGGGTTCAAATCCCGGCCGGAGCACCAGTTTATTTTGTTCTTTCATCAAAACAAGCTCTCTGAAGTGTTCAAACAGCTTTAATTCAACGAATGCACTGAGATTTATCCCAAATTCCTCCGCCAATTTCTTCAACTCCTCATTTATCAGTATTGTTGTTCTCACTTTTCTGCCCATGTATGGATTCTGTGCATACAGTATATGCATCTTATCCATAATTTCTGCAATCTGTCCCTCGTGAATCATCACTTATCACTCCTCCACCCACAAAATTTGCAGTAGCTTAAACCCTTCCCAACCACATAAATCACAGGCTCAGAACCGCAAACAGGGCAGAAATTCATGGCTCAGACCCCTCAAAATCAAACATATCTCTAAACTCCATCAATGCAATAACAGAATCGACTCTTTTTCTCGTTTCAAGCTGCTCATTTAATTCTCTTGCGAGTCTTTTTGCCTCATCAAGTGTTAGCCTAATCGAAACAGTTCTGCCTTTTTTACTTACTGCGTAGATGTATATGTTCTCCCCTAACAATCTTGTCATCTTTGGTTTCTGATAGAGAATAAGACAACCATTCCTTTTCTCATAATTACATGTATCAGGCCATATGTCAATTCTCCAGCTCATAATACTCTTCCTCCAGCTTTTTCCTAATTTCAGCAATTCTCCATGAACGTGCCTGACTATCGAAAAGAACTGCAAGTATTAACGCAGTTACAGCATCATACAGATTTTCTGAGAACCAGAAAAATATTGTAAGGAGATAAAAAGCAAATGAAAGAACACTGTTGAACAACATAGCCTTCCTGATAAGCTCGTAATCATACTTCACGAGATCATATTCCATAAACCATCTTGCAAGTCTTTCTTTTATCTTCATAACACCCCCTCCAGCCTCCCATTTAACTCAGGGAAAGCTTTAAAGAACAGATCACGAGCCTCAGGATAGGAGAGGTTGTGCTCTGTTGCAAACACCGACAGCCTTGTCTTAATCGCATGTTCGGGATTTACCACTCTGCCATTTGATTCTAAAAGCTCTTCAATGTCATCAAAAACGACTTCTCGGAGTTTTCGGATCAGTGGAAGTTGTTCTTCAAGTTGCTGTTTTTCCTGTTTCTCTTTGAGCTTTTCTTCAAGCTCAAGGATCTTTAATTCCCACTCATCGAATTTCTGTTTGTATTCAAGAAGTTCATTGTAAAGTTCCCTGACCTTAATAAGTTCCTTATTAAAATTATTAAGCTGGATCTCTCCATTGAAGTAATTCTCAAGAAGTTTACAGATTAACTTGCTGAGGTTCCCACCATTAGATTTGAACTGATGAATAGCCTGAATTAATCTCTCATCATTGGTTCCAAAACTAAAAACAGCCCTCATAAGCACCACCTTTAATGGCAGAAAAACTGGGTCTAACACCACCAAAAACCTGTATTAATTTTAATACAGAATTGTAATACAAGAAATCAGAATCAACCAATTCCCCACGAAGGTATCCCTGTTGATGTTGTATCAAATAAGACAGCTGTATTATTATTTTTCCTACAGCTGTATTATTTAATACAATCCGTAGTAAGATACTCTCTTGAGTCCAATAGAAACAAAGGAAACAAAGGTTTAAAATCATTTCCTCTCAGCCTCCTTGACAACTATAAGGGATAGCTCATCAACCAGTGCAGACATCTTCATCTGCAATGTCCTTGCTGTGCTGTATGCCATTACATAGTCCTCTGCCCCAATTACCCTGTTGAGCATCAGTACTCTGAGGGAAATCTCATCGAGGTAGTCGAGGATCTTCTTTTTGTCAATCTGGAGTTCCTGCATCACCCAACCTCCAGCACAACCTCAGCATAATCCCTGCTTGCCTTCTTCACCTCATTGGCTCTGTTGTTCCTCCCATTTGCAGTCAGAGCATAGATGACCATGTGTTCCCTGCATCCCCTCTTTGCCTTATTCCAGAGATGAGAATTGAGGCTCTTGAACTGCTTGTTGCAGATCGGACAGGTATCATCCCACAAATGCTGTGTTCTCATGTGTTTTTTTAAGGAGTTAAGCATCTTGCTTTGAAAATCGCACAGAGGGCATTTCAGCATCTCCATCACCCATACCTCTCAACAAAGAACATCTCCAGTTCCTCCCTGCTTAAAATCCTGAACTCATCCCTTGAGAATGATATAACCTTCTCACCATAGACCTTCTTAGTATCTCTCTTTGCGAATCTGTCCACTTCGGTGATGTAGAACTGAAAACCATCTGAAACAATGAAATAAAAATCACATTTCAGAGACTTTGCAACCTTTTTGTACTGGACATATTGTTCTGGAGGCATGTGAACCTCTCTGTAGCTTGCCACGTTTCTGTAAAGCTTTGTCTCAGCAATCGCTCTTATTCTCTTTCCAACCTCAATCACAAGATCAATATTCCCAATAGTCCATTTGACTCCGTTTATTGTGCTGTCCTTGAGAATCTGAACGTCAAGGTGCTCAAACTGATAGGGACATCCATGGCAGTAAGGAATCTGCCTTGCTATCATTCCCCAACCTCCATCTCACAGCCACAAACACAGCACGCAACCGTGATGAAGTCAATGTTCTCAAAGCAACCTGAATTTCCGCATTGAGGACAAACCAACAGCATGATCAGACCTCCATTCACAAACTCCTGTATTTTGAAAAATGATACGGAGAATCCACGATAACAGTGTCGCCAGTGTCTATTTCTTTTTCTCTCTCTTCATCTCTCAGCTTCATCCCGCAAAACGGGCAGAACTTGAGCTTGAACACAACGTAATCATCAAGCAGTTCGTTGTACTCATAGAGCTCGTTTGTATCGCTGTGGAAGCCACCGATCTTCTCAAGGTGGGTAAGCTCTTTACAGCAAGGCATGGCTCAGACCTCCCTTTTTCGTGCTTGTTTGATCATTTCCTTTCTGAGATCTTCTCCAATTTTGGTCGAATTGGAAAAGTGCTCAATGTCTTTTCTTGAAGGAATGCAGATTTTTTTATGTCTGTCGAACAGAGACCTCTTTTTGAACCTGTGGCATTTTGGACAGATGGGCATGGCTCAGACCTCCTCAAATGTATCCAGATTCAGCTCTTCCCTCAAAAAGAGAAGTCTCTATGCTGTTTGCTGGTCGTGCGATCTTTGCGATAATGGTGTATTCCTTGAAGGGGATGTGTCTCCATTTTTTGCAGTGTTTATCTCTCATCTCTTTTTTCTTGAAAATCTCACCGCATTCACATTGATATACTGCAAAATTAAGTATAAATGGCATCAGCCCTCCCCCCTTAAACTTATCACAACTTCACCAGTTCCTTGACATCTTTTGCAATAACTGTCAGTTTTCCTCCCACCATCACAAGAAGGGCATGGGACTACAATAGTAGGTGACATCAGCCCTCGACCTCACCAAAATCAATAAATTTACGTGGATTCTCGCAAGCAATCATGTGCTCTTCCATGACGTGTAATTCGGCATCTTCGATTCCTTCTGCACCAATTAGTGTTTCTTCGCAAATTTTACATCTGAGGAACCCTCTTTTTACCCCATTAGGAGTGATTACATAAGCCATCAGCCCTCGACCTCCTCAATCACTCTCAGCTCATTTCTACCCATCTCAAGCATTGCCTGAACAATTCTGAGCCGAGCCTCAAGATGAGACACATTAAAGTAATCCTTTGTAACCTGAACCGCAAGCTCAGTAAGTGCAAGAGCCGTCAAGGGAGTGTATTCAACGTCTGCTGATGCAAGAGCTGTCCCGATTTCTTCAACTCTTTCGATAAGCTGTAGCTTTATGTCTTCAGACATCAAGCATCAACCTCCTTTTTCTTCAAAACTTCAAGAGCATCGTTATCGCAATAGGTTTCGTTTAGAATCGCTTTTAGAAGGAGTTTCAAGTGCAATTTGAGCTGGCTTTGTAAATCTCTTGCATAGCGGTTTGCTTTCTCATCTAAATGATATAATGAAATCTCTTGAACTCTGTAACAGAAGTGGTCTATTGTTTTGTATGCTTCATAGACATCATCAAGCTCTTTTTTGCTGATTTTGAGTGGCTCATCTATTATTAGCTCGTCGATACTCATCAAGCATCAGCCTCCTCAAGCTCGTATTCCTCCCAGTCTTCCCAGCAGATTTCTGAGAACTCACAGAAATCGCAGTGCTCACTTCCGGGCACAAAACCAATGCCATAAGGGCAGTCCATCACTCCCACACCTCACAGTCCCCATCCACATCAATCAGCATACTCCTGCCTTCTCTCCTCAACTCCTCCTGATACTTCCTGTAAAGCTCGTAAGCAGTCGGAAAAGCATCCCTGATGTCTCTGCTCAGTCTCTTCTTTGCCTCACACATCACTCATCCCTCCAGAAGTCCATGTCACACTTCCTGCACTCGTGCACATACTTGCCCGGACATGCAATGCAGAGCTCGGAGAAGGGCATTAAGCATCACCTTCCCCAAAAAGCACAATTTGGGGCAACACACGCTGGATAACCAACAAGTGTACTCTCTAAAGTACACTTACCATCTTTCGTTCTGTTTGGACAATGCTTTACCACTGTCGGCATCAGGCTGTCACCTCTTCCAGTCTGAGAATTTCAAGCCTGTTTCCGTCTGATTTGATGATTACTTGCTCTCCATTGTCAAAATTCAGACATTCCATCAGTTTCTTTGGGATGTATAGCCGTCCAGCACCTTTACTGTCAACATATATTTTTCCAACTCCTGTCATATTACCACCTTCAACCATATTCTACCACCAAATTATTTAAGTTTTTCTACCACCTTCTACCACTTCAAGAAGTCTTAAGAAATCGGTAGAGAATGGTTGATTATGTCCAAATTCACCACTGTTGGGAAGATTTTCATTGACAGCAAGGGTGCCGGCAGAATCTATCTCAGAAAGAAGGTAGTTGACATGCTGAATTTCGAAAGCGGAGAAGATGTTAGAATTGAAGTCTTCCCTGAAGAGAACAAGATTATTGTTACAAAACTCTGACATCAGGCTGTCACCTCCACCTCTGGTTTATCTCCTCCTCCGTTCCTCCAAATCTCAAGTAGAAATCTCCTCAGAATGTCTCTGAGTGCCTCTCCATCACTGTTTATTGCCATCTCCTTCTTGTATTCCTGCAGTCTCTCATACAACACTCCAGACAGTTTTGTTCCAACAAACTTCTCAAGCGGTTTTCCCATCTCTTTTCACCACCTTACTACTACTTTGATAGTAAATTTTTAAAGAAAGTAGTATTTAAAATTATCGTTTTAGTAGTTAAACTACCAAAATAATAGTTAAGTTATAAAATAGATTACATTAAATTTTAATTTGATGGTAAAAGAACTCTTCAAAAGCGGAATCTATGACCTGCTAAAATTGATAAAAGAGAGTGAGGGAATAAACCCTTCTGCATTGGAAAAGAAACTAATCAAAAAAGTAGGTATGAGTGCAAATACTGTATATAAGAGAATCAACACATTAGCTCGACTGGGTATTATCAATTTTGATTTTGGTGTGAGTGAGAAGGGAAGACCTGCCAAAATCTGCAAGCTCACCCCACTCGGCAAAAAAATCGTCCAGCACATAGAAGAGATGGAGAGGGAGTTTGAGGACTACCACAGAAAGCGTTCCTTCCCTGACACGGTTGAGGAGTTTATTGATAAGGAGTTGGAAAATGACAATAACTCGTAAACTTTTAAATACCATAATATTAATGTTAATACCTGAGAGAGAAAAGAGGTGA
>JALUWC010000533.1 GCA_027019885.1 Geoglobus sp. | reverse complement strand
CACAGAAAGCGTTCCTTCCCTGACACGGTTGAGGAGTTTATTGATAAGGAGTTGGAAAATGACAATAACTCGTAAACTTTTAAATACCATAATATTAATGTTAATACCTGAGAGAGAAAAGAGGTGATGATAGGATGTCAATGAAAGAAATACCTGCAGAAGCATATACATATTACATCAATGCAGATCTTTCAAAGTATATTGGTCACTGGATTGCGATTGTAGATGATAAAATAGTTGCACACGGTAAAAATGTGAAAGAAGTTTATAATGATGCTAAAAAGGCATATCCGAACAAGAAACCCCTTTTGGCTAAAGTACCCAAGGAAAAAACTCTGATATTCTGATCTTTTATGATAACTTTCAGATATAAACCAATTGAATATCCTAATGGATCTGTACACTACACTCCCTCAATCCCAGTTGTAATGTACCCGAAAAATGGCAATTTGGAACCGATAAGTGTTATTGCTCTTGTTGATTCAGGTGCTGACATTTCTGTTTTACCACGAGATCTCGCTGAATTGCTTGGATTCAATCTGGAAAACATTGATGAATCAAATCTTGAAGAAACTCGTGGGATTGGCGGGGTTACACATGTTATTTATGACAGCATTACAATTAAACTTGGGAATAATCGGGAAAACTATACCCTCAAAATCCCTGTTTCGATACTCGTTGATCCAAATGCAGAGGTTCCACCACTTCTTGGGAGAAATGGATTTTTTGATGAATTTGAAGTGAGATTTAAACAAAGAAATTTAAAAATTCAGCTGAAGAAGGAGAATCCTAAGGTTTGGTAACACAGAATCAGAAACACCTCTCCACATACTCCCTTATAGCCCTCTTAACCCTCTCCTCAGGCAGCAGATACATAAGCAACTCCCAGAACTCCATCGCCACCTCCTCACCCATCTCAATTCTTATCTGCTCAAGATCGAACGTGTAAACTCCATTTGTTGAGCCAATGCTGTTTTTGATCGCAAACTTCCTCGCATCCATCTGGATGAGGTGATCCCCCTTCTTTCCTCCCTTAACAAAAACCCTAACGAAATACTGCTTTACATCCACTTCCTGACTCATTCTCTCCCCTCCAGCCACCTGTAAAACTCCTCAGCCACATCGACAACCTTCCTGCTCAGCTTCTCAGGGCTCAGAAGTTTTGAAGGCTCAGAGATGCTCACAACATCAACAGCAGCCTTCAAAGCAACCTGCTTGGCAATTCTCCTGTTCTTCTCCCTGTGCATCTCCTCAATCCGCTTATTATACCCCTTCTCATTCTGCATAACAGACACCCCACAGGAGAGTCTCATTTAGCACTGGATGATAAAAAACATGCACTGTGCCACGAAACTAATACGGTTTTATCTAAACATAACCTGTTTTGGTTTTGCAGAAAATGAAAGTGATGAGATTCGATAGATTGAAATATATAACACAATATGCTGAAATTATGAAGCCTAATAAAATTTTATTAACAATAATCTCTGCTTACATCGCCTTTGTCTCTTTGATCTACTTCATACTGTTTTTCAGAGCTACATTCAGCTATTATCGGAATCCTCCGCAGATTTTGCTGATTGAGATGTTTTTACTCCTTTTGGTGGCTGCCTTCATGTTCATGTTTTTAGCTACATACCACTCTAAGGGTACCTACCAAAATTACAGCCCAGCCCTCTTTTCAGCGGGATTAATAATATCCGGTGGAGTTTTAATTCTGTTTCCCCAATCAATCTCTGAGATTCCTCCAAGGCACGGTTTAATTCTTAACCAAGTCTCCAATACTGTAGAATTTTTCTCAGTATTTTTACTGATTGGAGTTATTGCAGTTTATTTCGGGATCGGTATGAAGGATCTTGTAAAAAGACACCAGAAACCAAATACTAAAAAGCAGAAAGACACTTCTGAAATAAAAAGACCAAGTGGAATAGAAATCATAGAGATACCACCTGAACCAGACCCTAAAGATCAAATTTCAGATGAAAAATCAAAAGCAGAGATAGAAAAGCTTGAAAAATCAGGTAAATCTCTTTTAAGCTCTTTTTCCAGCAGTATCGATACTTTCATGAAAAAACTATCAGAAAAGGCTGACGAAACATCAAGAAGGAGGAAGTTCAAAAAATTTGAGAGGAATCTTAAATTTGCCCTTCTTGACAGGTTTTCAATGAGTCAGCTTGAGGGAATTTGCAGGGCAAGAGGAATTTCCCTTCAAGTAGAGGGTAAAAGAGGAAAGAGGAGAGCAAGATCTAAGGAGGAATTAATCCCAAAGCTCTTGGACCTGAGCTTTGATGAACTTATCAAAATAGCTAAGAGACATGGAATTAGATACGATGACCTCTTAAGAGAGCTTGAAGAAGCAAGGAAAAATCTGCTTGAAAAGAAACAGATTGATGGAACTGAGCAAGAAATCCCATTCGAAGGTTCCATTTTGGATGAAGTTCTTAGCATCATTCAAGCTGAATTCAAGCCCGAAGTAATCAGAGATGAGGAGGATTTAGAAAAGCAGCTTACGATTTTCTTAAAGCTGAAACTTGGAGAGGAAAGGGTAACGAGGCAGGGGTACAGAGGAGGGAAAAGAGTTGACATATTAATCGATGGATATTATGGCTTGGAACTCAAATTAGCCGATTCAAATCAGAGTCTCGCATCACTTCCAACACAGCTTAAGCTCTATTCGAGAAGACTGGAGGATGTTGCTGCAGTCATAGCAATCCCGGGAGATGTGGAAATTGATGAGGAGATTCTGGATATTCTGGATGAGGAGGGGTTCAAGTATATCGTGATAAATGCTGAAATTACCAGAAAATGAAAAAAACTCAGTATTCACTCAATCTATCAAAAATCTCCTTTCCCGTCATCTTCTCCTTTGCATCGATCAGAGCAATAAGCCTTGCGAGATCATCCATTACCTCTTCAAGATCATGATCTCTCAGCAAAACACTAATATCACTTTCAAAGTGCTCATAAAACTCCTCATAGCTCATCCCATACTTTTCCTCAATATCTCTGATCTGGCGGTCAATCTCCTCAATGCTTCTTGCCTCTACCTTTACGGATTCTTGGGATTCTTCTCCTGAAACCCTCTTTAACAACCTTTGAAATCCTCTCATAACCTCCTTTCCTCTTTATCCAGAATCCTTTTAACTGTTTCGGTTCTCTTACATATTTGATTCGTTCACCAATGTGATAATGTCTGACATTAGAGTGCTGCTTGAAGGGATGGCTGTTTTTCCCGAATATGAAGCGTCCTATCTTTATTCTCTTGTATTTACCCTTTGGAGTTGTTCTTTCAAATTTTCTGATGAATTTTCTCCTCTTCATACTTTCCCGGCTCTGATCAGCTGTATATCGAACTCATCATCAAGCAGATCTTTAAATCCAACGTATCTGACCATTCCAAGCTCTTTTCCATCAGGATACTTCGGCAAATGAATAATATCACTGAAAATTCTGTTTGGGTAAACTATTATTGCCTCATCATTCTGCAACTTCTGAAATTTTGGATTGTAATTGTACAATTTTGGCTCATCCTGACGGTTGAAATTCGTCCCTCTTCTTGCGATAATCCAGTTAAAGGACATCCTCACCCCACGTCTTATTTTCTGCCATCCATGTGTGGTTGCAACCATTCTCACCTCAAGACTTCTCAATTTCTCCACGTTCAGCTGTATGTTCCTTGCAAGCCTCTGTATTCTTTCACTCTCTCCTTCCCCATGTCCCGGAACGATGTTGTGAAACTCATCAAAAAATATTGAAAGAGGGGTTGGAATTCTGTACATGTGAGCATAAACAATCAATGCCTTAAATGCTCTTGCAAAGCATTTTGAATAAAGCTCATACTCCATCAAGAAAGGATAGAGAGATACAACGTTTATTCTGTCCTCATCAAGGAGATTCCATATCTCTTTCGGATCTATGAAGTGAACCTTCTCAATGTCGAATTTATCCTCTGGAGTTACCACCACATCAAAAGTTTCTGGGATCAAGAGCCTTACAGGTTTCATTTTTGCAAGAGTCAGGATTTCCCCTGCCTTGCCCGTATCAAACCAGACAACGATCTCATCCTTACCTCTGCTGATCAATCCATCAACAATCCAGTACAGTCCCTGAGTCTTTCCTGAGCCTGTAATCCCAATCTCCAGCAGATGTTCTCCCGGCTTCTTCAGAAACTCCTTCTCAAACTTTCTTAACCAGCCTTCCATACTTCAACGACACCCAAGCCGTTAGATAACCAAAAACAAAGCCAATGACAACCATGATTGCTGATAAGAAAACAAGATCATCGTATGTGGTGATTATGTAGCCTTTAGGAAGAACATCTTTCAGATTTGTTGCATTTCCGAGTATTATGTTCATTTCTCACCCCACCTTGCCGCATAGACTTCTTGCATTATCCTTGGATTCACAAGCTCGAAGTCATTCACCAGCAAGAGCAGATCCTGAATAACCTTGTCAAGGTACATTTCAAATGCAACTTTCTTCTCGAAAACTGCTGGATACATGTCCATTATTGGCTCATAGCTTTCCCTGAGTATTTTTATCTTTCTGCTGATTTCCTCAAGCTCTTTTTGAGCATCTCTGGCATTTTTTAGCATTGCAGAACAGCAGTTGTAAATGAATGTAACAAGATTCATCCTTCTGTACAGAGTAGAGCCTGAAGAGTAAATCAGACTGAAGAGTGCCTCGGCAAGATGATATGCAAGAGGATTTGATGTCATGCTCTCGATTTCCTCCTGAATGAGAACAGCCTGCTCAACAAGCCTCTTTTCTGCTGTTCAGCCTGATATTCTTCGTCCTCAAACTCGTAAGGAACTATGGAGTATGACGGTCTTCTCTTGAGTACTTCAACGAACTCCTGCCTTCCAAGCCTGTCCCTGCTCCTCCTCAGACTCATAAGCTCATCAAGAAATTTCACGGTTGCAGGGATCTTAACAATGTTACTGTTAAAAGCCCTGAAAAGTGCGATTGCAGTAATCTCCCTTTCATGCAGATCTGTAAGAGCATCGTTCATCTCCTGAACAAGCAGGTCAACCTTTTTGAGTTTCTGTAGCTCAGGAGAGTATTGAGAAACCCTTTCCTTCAAAATTGATTCAAGCTGCTTTTCGTCCATCAAACCACCTCAGAAGAACAGTCCGATAAACCAGCCAATTCCCATTCCGACAATAAGGGCTGCAATAATCTGCCTTGTCTCAGGCTTGATTGCAAATGCCTGCTGAATCAATCTGCTGTCAAGAACTTTTCCAACCAAATCTGGATTTGTTTTTAGATTGAGAAGTTCATCGTCTCTTTCAAGCTCTACTGTGCACCCTCTCTCCGCATCAAGCAGATAAACCAGCTTTTTCTTTTTTCCATTTCTGAGTATCAGTGGTGGCGTGACAATCGGATACTGCCTGCCTATCATTCCGTCAATTATTACATTTCCATCTCTTACTGCCTTCCCTATGGAGAGTTCCTTAAGCCCGTTATCAAACACAATTACATCTACCTTATCTCCTCTCCTGAAAATCCCCACCTAATCACCTCCGTTAAGATATTTCTTCAAAAAAATCCTTCTTGACTTTCTGTAAGCTTTATATGGGTCTCTTTCCTTAATTTTTGCAATCCTCACCCCATTGTCAATTATTATGACCTCTATCATGCAAAACCACCTTCTTTTCCAGATCCTCTAATCTTTTCTCAAGACTTTCAACACGGCTTTGAAGCATCAAAACTTTGATGGTAAGAACTCTCAAGGGCAACACCTCCTATGTGAATGGGATTAGACTACCAATTGCCTTTATCATGTCAAGAATCAGCCTC
>JALUWC010000532.1 GCA_027019885.1 Geoglobus sp. | reverse complement strand
GGATTTCGGCATTTAAGATGTAATTAACTGACATCGGGACTGTTATTGCTGAACCGATGAGAGAAGGAAGGAAACCGTAGCCAGTGAACTCAAAGGTTCTTCTGAAAGAGCCTTCTCCATCGAAGAAAGCTGACAAGCCGTGCATGATTACGGATAAAATCAACCAGACTGCAAAGATTCCAATGAATGAGCCTATTATTCCGATGTAGGCTCCAACAGTGAGGAACTTAGCTATTCCTTCCGGGAAGGCCTGAGATAACTTACCTATTAAAATATATTGGTATAATGAAGTTAAAACTGCTAATGGTGTTATTAATGTCAGCAATGGAATTTTTATTCTTGTATCTTTATTATTTATCTCTTCAAAGAAAGCATTCGGATTGGT
Organism: Geoglobus sp.; assembly: GCA_027019885.1. Taxonomy (GTDB): domain Archaea; phylum Halobacteriota; class Archaeoglobi; order Archaeoglobales; family Archaeoglobaceae; genus Geoglobus. Next base: position 5,469 of record JALUWC010000532.1, on the reverse strand, counting down.
TATCAGCTTCATGTCTTTCAGTTTTAGTTATATTTAATAAATTTTACTTTTCCATTTGAGAAAAAAAAACATGAAGAGTAAAAGTTATATAGGAGGAGGGTAAAGTATAAGTAGGATTGAGTTGAGGAGGTAGATAGGATGTATGCTGTGAAAAACTGGGATGAAGAAGTAATAAAATGGCTGGCTGTTGGGATGGTTTTAGGACTTTTAGCGATGGCTGTGGTGCCGGCAATAAACATCGCTGACTTGGCAGCGTATCTTGCATCGCAAGGAAATGGAGCGGGTGCTGCTGGTTCAGCTTTGGTAGGAGCTGGGCTTATACGGATAACACCAGAAATGGCTAATTTCTTGCTCGAGGCTGGATTGATAAGCAGTTCAACTGGGGTAGGTATCGCAGTTGGAGGGATCTTGGTCGGAGTGAGTTTAGCACTATGATTGAATTCAAAGAAACATTTGTTTTATTAATTTTTTTGTTGATAATCATTCTATCCATAGATAGCATACTCTGCTACTTTGGAGAATCAGATAAAAAAATTAAACGCTACTTGGCATTGTTAGAGTTTGCTATTATTGCTTTAGCTATCTGGATATTGGTGATCTAAAATGTCAAGAGAAGATGCAGAAGAATTCGCAGAACTGTTTCCATTAGTGCTCAAACGTGTTCTTCCATTAGGTATTACAGCTTTGATCATAACATTCTTTTTCGTTGTGATATTGTTCCGAACCCTGAAAAAGTAAGTGTACTCGTGGTAGCAATTTTTGGGATACCCATATTTTTCGGTATATATGCCAAGCGGTATGCAGAAAAACTACTGAACGAGCAAAAATTTGAGAGACGGTAATGCTTCGAGTTATAGTTGTAATTTCAATAGTTCTTTACTGTGTTGGTCTCCTATTGGGTTTGACCATACCTTATTTAGGCTTGAAGTCTGTTGGTACTCAAAATAAAATACTGAAATTGGAATTCACAATGATATTTGAAAACAATCTTAGAATGATTTTATTGTTATTGCTGGGAGCTTTCCTTTTTGGTACGACGACTGTATTAAATCTTATCTATAATGGGATGAATACATCCTTGATAATACGTGATTCTCTCTTGGCCAGAACCGATCCAATCTCGATTACCTTACTAATACTCCCCCACGGCATATTCGAAATCCCCGCCATAATCATTGCAGGTGCGGCTGGCTTCAAAATCCCCTACGAAATCATCAGATACTTAGCGGGCAAAAAGGAACAAATCCTCACAAAAGAAGACATAAAAGAATACTTTACTCTCGCTCTGACATCAATAATTCTGATCGTAATTGCAGCATGGATCGAAGCCTATGTAACACCAAGAATAGCGGAATACTTTTTAAGATAAAGACAAAAATAACTGAAGCTGAAAAGGTGGGAGTATGGAACAGTTAGAGGTGAAGAAGCTGAGATTTCCGGTAATAATTGAAGTTGATGAGGATGGTTGTTACATAGTCAGCTGTCCGCTCCTCAAAGGCTGTCACAGCTATGGCGAGACAATAGAAGAGGCTTTAGAGAACATAAAAGAAGTGATTGAAATGTGTCTGGAAGAGGAGGGATTGGACGAGAGCCTGAAGTTCATAGGCTACAGAGAGGTGGAAGTAGAATATGCAAAAGCTGCCACTGATAAAAGCAAGAGATCTTCTTAAGTTTCTCGAATGGCTCGGGTTTAAGCCTGTGAGAATGAAGGGATCTCATGTAAGGTTAAAGTCTGAGGATGGGAGAGTTACCACGGTTCCGGTGCATGGCAACAGAGAAATTCCCAAAGGCTTGCTCAGAAAGATTATTCGGGAAGACCTCCAAATGAGCGTAGAAGAATTTGTGGAAAAGTACAACGAGTTTAAGAGAAGGTGATTGGTGGTTGTAAATGTATGCTGTTGGGAGGTGGGATGAAGAGGTAATTAAGTGGATGGCTGTGGCTATGATTCTGGCCATGGTTGGATTGGCTGTGGTGCCTGGTATCCAAACTCCAAAACTTGGGGCTGCAACCACAGCCTATACTGGAAATCCAGGTTTTGCTGGAGCAGGAGTACTCATAGGTGCTGGTATGGTGAAATTTACTCCAGAACTTGCCGAAGCACTTATATTGGCGGGTATAGTTGGTTCCCCTGTAACAGCAGCTGCAATTGTGATTGGTGCAGCAATAGCTATACCGTTATAATTATATTATTTTTATTTTGGTGGGATCATGGAAAGTAATGACAAATACAGATTTGGTACTAATGATATAAAAAGTAGGAAGTTTTTAATTCCGTTTATTATTGTACTTGGAATTGGTATTGGCGGGATTATAGTTGACTTTGTTCTATCTTTAAATGGTATACTCGTCGCTTTAATGTTTATTGAATTTTTAACGTTTTTTGGAGTAGTCTTGATACTTGGTAGCTATGCGAAAATGAAAAATAAAAAATTTAGCCCAAAATTCTCACGAACTATTGTAATTTGCTGTCTAATTTTAGTAGCCATAGTATATTTTAATTTAGTTATATGAGGTATTTAATTTTGCTATCATTCTTGATATATTTTATATCGTTCCTTTTTTACTCAATCATGTTTCACTCTGATATGGATCGTCCAGAAGGAGTGTACCTTTCAAAGTTAAATAATAAAAGTTATGATTTATCGTTTTTATCAATTTTAAAAAATAACTTACTCGTTGTAATGTTACTCCTTTCTGGAACTCTATTACTTGGTAGCACTACATTAGTCAATTTAATAAATAGTGGAATTTCTGCTGCACGCTTGGTTATATTGGCAAAGGCATGTAGTCTATCGTTAAACAAATTTTTGTTATTGGTTCTCCCCCACGGCATCTTCGAAATCCCCGCCATAATCATTGCAGGTGCGGCTGGCTTCAAAATCCCCTACGAAATCATCAGATACTTAGCAGGTAGAAAAGAAACAATCCTCACAAAAGAAGACATAAAGGAGTATCTAACACTGGCTCTGATTTCGATAATCTTAATCGCAATAGCAGCATGGATCGAAGCAAATATAACGTCGAAGATAGCCAAAGCAATGTTAAATTCAACAAAAGGTATATGAATTTGTTAATCCACCTTTAGAACATGGAAAAGAGGATAATCCAGTTCAGGGTTTACAGAGGCGAGAAATACTACGTTGCAGAGTGCGTGGATCTGCCCATCGTAACGCAGGGGAAAACGCTGGATGAAGTTGTCGAAAATATCAGAGAAGCTGTTGAACTTCACTTGGAAGGCGAAGACTTGGAAGAGCTGGGAATCTCGCCGCACTTTGCCGTTTTAATCAACATGGAGCTTGAGTATGCCAAAGCTTAGAGTTCTCAGCGGTAGGGAAGTTATAAAGATCTTGTCAAAGTTCGGTTTCGAAGTCGTATCTCAGAAGGGCAGCCACGTGAAGCTAAGAAGAGTTTTGCCAGATGGGACTAAACAAACCTTGACCGTTCCACTGCATGAAGAGCTCGACAAGGGCACTTTGAAGGCAATATTTAAGCAAGCTTCGAGATACATTCCTGAGGAGGAGTTGAAACAATACTTTTACCGGTAATCTTTATTAAAATTGATAGAATGCATGCAGTTAGGAAGTAGGATGAAGAGGCAATTAAGTGGATGGCTGTGGCTATGATTCTGGCGATGGTTGGGTTAGCGGTGGTACCATTTTCGAATCAGATGAATCTTTTCAGTCATTACTGAAAAACAATGTCTTCGTAATCTCTGCTCTGCTTTCAGGAGCTTTCACCTGCTGTACCTCATTGCGAGCATCCAGTTGATATTCGCACAGTAAAACCAATAAACATCTGCGCACAACACTCTACTGTAATGAAGCTGCTGACACTTGAAGAAGGAAAAAAGGCTGTAAAGCTCGCGAGAAAGGCGATTGAAATCTATCTGGCTGAGAAAAAAACAATTGACGAAAAGCTTAAGGGGATCTTTGCGGAGAAAAGAGGGGTGTTCACAACTCTAACCAAGCACGGAGAGCTGAGGGGATGCATAGGCTATCCTTACCCGATGAAAAGGCTGGATGAGGCAATAATAGACTCTGCCATCTCCGCTGCAACTCAGGACCCTCGCTTCCCTCCAGTGAAGTCAGAGGAGATGAGCGAAATCGAGGTGGAGGTTACCGTTCTAACCCCGCCTCAGAAGCTTGAGGTTTCACCCAAGAAAAGAGCTGAGGAGATAGAGATCGGAAAGCACGGTCTGATGGTCAGGTTTGGCCCTTACAGCGGTCTGCTCCTGCCTCAGGTTGCCGTAGAGTATGGAATGGACGAGGAGGAGTTTTTAACTCACACCTGCCTTAAGGCTGGACTGCCTCCAGACTGCTGGTTGCTGAATGAGGTAGAGGTTTACACATTTGAGGGGCAGATCTTCAAGGAAGCTGAGCCCCGGGGAAAGATAGTGGAGGTGGACATCAAATCATGCAGCATTTAGAAAAACCGCGAGAGGAAGGTTGAAGGTCTTGCTTCGCAGGATTCCCTGTACTCGCATGACTTGCATCTCTCGCCCTCCCTTCTTTCAGGCATGAAACCCTTTTCAATCCTCCTGAGCTTCTCAAGAATTCTGAGAACATTGTATCTGTCCCTTCTGGCTGCGGTATACTTTTTCAAAACCCCATCAAATGCATAGTATGCATGCCCAGATTCGATTTCTGAGATGAGTGATATGGCCGCCATTCTCATTCTTTCCTTGAATGAGAAGGTATCTCTGGCTTTCCTCAGCATAACAACCATAAACTCACCACTCTTTGTTATCTCATCAACAACTCCTTTCAGTCCCAGTTTCTCCGATTCGAAGAAAACCTCCCATTCCAAGGGTTCGATCCTCTCAAGCTCTTCAGAGTATCTGAACTTTGAAGCAGCCTCTTTGAAGATGTCATCTGAATCCGGGTACAGAGATCTGAACCTCTCATAGGCCCATTCATAACCAAGCCCCTTTCTAAGACTGAGAAAAATCTCTCTTGCAGCATGGTATTCATTGGCCCTGTCCTCACCAAAATGGATTCTGAAATACGCAAGTCTTGGACAGGTTATGAAGCTTGTGATGTCAGCTATTTTCATTATTCCATGATTTTCTCAATTTCATGAAAAAGTTTGTCGTTCAGCATTGGAAACCTTTTTGCTCGCAAGCACATTCAGGCAGAGTATGGCAACTTCCATTGTTGTAACGGGTCATGCAGGTTCAGGAAAATCTCTTCTTACCGAGAAATTCTCTGCATATCTCGAGAGGATGGGATACAGGGTTGCGATGATTAACCTCGATCCAGCCTCTCCTCCCAGATATTCAGCAGATCGAGACATCAGGAGTTTTGTGAGGACTGAGGAAGTTATGATCAAGCATTCCTTGGGAATAAATGGTGCCCTCCTGAAATCAATGGAAATTGGAATTGAACATCTCAAAGAGCTGACAGTTGATGACAGTTACGATTTCATCATTTACGACACTCCCGGCCAGCTTGAGCTATTTGTATTCACCG
>JALUWC010000531.1 GCA_027019885.1 Geoglobus sp. | reverse complement strand
ACCTCTCGGGAAAATGCCTAAGCAAGCCACTCAAAAATTTGCTTGTTTTAACCCTCTCTTCACCTGTCAGAATTAATTTCCTCCTCCCACAAGGGCATTTTCCTCCAGTCATACCGCCTCTACTGCAGTAAACAAGACCCACTGAGACCACCACCAATCTCAATAAATACCTGACGTTACACTGGCCTCCTGTAAAACTCGTATGCCTTCCTGACAAATTCAGGCAGTTCTTCAACTGAATGGATGTGCCTGCCGGTTATTCCTGAAATCTCTCTCCATATACTGATGTCCGCATTGCTTATGAGATTCTTCAACCTCTTCTCTATTTCTTTCCCCTTTGAATCCCAGTCAGACAGGATTACTGTTTTTCTTCCGGAGCATATTCTGAAGATTTCATAATCTGGCAATGAAGAGGCTGTAACCATCTCCCCCTCTACACCCAGACTTCTTAGGGCTCTGACATCATTCCTTCCTTCCACTATGATTATACCTCCTTCCTCCGAGATTCTTTTCAGCTCATCAATGAGTCCAAGCAACCTTTCAAGCCTTCTGCGCTCTATCATAAACCTCCCTCTCACTCAAACCTTTCACAACCACAACCTTATTCCTTGATCTGTGCCCTGCCACAATCTCAACCTCAGCTGAAAAGAATTCAGAAAGAAGGTCAATCAGCTCCTTATTTGCCTTTCCACCTTCAGGAGGAGATTTTACTTTTACAATCAGTGATTTTTTCCAGGGGTCGTACCCCCGAACCTCGCTTTTCTTGGAGCCAGGAGATACCTGAACCTTTATTTTCACTTCCACATCCAACACTTAATACTTCAGCATATAAATTCTGTCTGTCATCTGTAAAATCCAGAACTTGGTAGGCGTCATCCTAATCCCCACCCCCTTATTTCTTCTGGAAGTGCAAATCAGCTTTAAACTGAAGTCTGCACCTCAACTGGTTTAATGTTATCAGGAAAGCCAACAGCAATGTTCGAAATCAATACCATCAGGAAGCTAATTATGCTGTACCCCTAACCACCTGCCCCCTTTATTTCCTGTGGAAAGAGTATTATGCTCCTGACGGGTTGGATTGCTTTTAGCAATTTTCCCATTTTTCATGACCTGAGTTAATTGACAGAAACAATGATAGAGAGTTATGCGGTTCACACAACTATTTGTAGTGGCTGGTTACAAAAGTTAATCCTATCAGTTCTATACAGAGAAGGGAAAATTACATGATATTGTAATGGTTACGGGGAAAATTTCAGGTAACAATTGCAAAAGATGGAGAAATTACAATTAGAAAAGCATAGATTTGCGTTGTGTTGAAATTTTTAACAGTAATCTTACCGATAATAAGCGGAATCGACTCGTACTGTTCTCATAATCCCTCCTTAGATAGTCAATAACGCCCAAATCACCACAGACGTAAACAGTAAAAAATTAATCGAGGTCTTACCAATTCATGATTTGAGCGATGACTGTGTCAGCATTCCCAACATTACCAAAGATGAAAATATTTAAATTATTGCCCGATCACTTACACCCCATGAGCGAAATCATGGAAATGCTTGTCAGAAGGGGTTTTATCTGGCAGTCATTTGAGATTTACGGTGGAATGGCAGGATTCATTGATTATGCTCCTCTTGGAAATGGATTGCGGAGGAAAATAGAGAACCTCTGGAGAGAGTTCTTTGTGGTCAATGAAAGAAGTGTTGAGATAGACACGCCAACAGTTGGTATAGAGGAGATTTTCATAGCCTCAGGTCACGCTGAAGGTTTCACTGATGTTGCGATTGAGTGCTCAAATTGCGGTAAAGTTTTCAGGGCAGACCACTACGTTAAGGAAAAGCTCAACCTTGAAGTTGATCCAACTGTTGAGGCTGTAAAAAGTGTAATTCAAGAGTTCAATCTTAAATGTGAGTGTGGAGGTGAATTTAAAGAGCCTGAACACTTTAATTTAATGTTTGAAACTAAGATTGGCCCGGGGAGGGGAAAAAAAGGATATCTCCGTCCCGAAACTGCTCAGGGGATTTTCATAGCGTTCAAAAGACTTTCAGATTACTTCAGAAATAAACTGCCTTTTGGAGTTGCTCAAATCGGGAGAGCCTATAGAAATGAAATAAGCCCAAGACAGGGAGTTATAAGACTTAGAGAGTTTAATCAGGCTGAGCTTGAGTTCTTCTGCCATCCGGGAGAGAAGAGACACCCCGAATTCAGCAAATACGCGGATGACACTCTAACTCTGGTTGACAAATTCGATAAGGAACACAGAATAACTCTTAAAGAAGCTGTCGAGAAGGGAATTATAGCCCATGAACTTCTCGCCTATTTCGTCGGGAAAACCAGGAGATTTCTTTTATCAGCAGGAGTGAATGATGAAAAACTCAGATTCCGGCAGCACAAGGATGATGAGAGAGCTCACTATGCTGTCGACTGCTGGGATGCTGAAGTTTTGCTCAGCTATGGATGGATAGAGGTTGTTGGAATTGCTGACAGGAGCGATTATGATCTTTCAAGGCATACGCAGTTCAGCAGAGAAGATCTGAGTATTTTTGTGCCATACGAGGAGTCTGTAAAGGTTAGAAAAAGAAAAGTCATCCCCAACATATCAAAATTAGGGCCAGCGTTCAGAGACAGGGCAAAGAAAATTGCTGAAGAGCTTGAGAAGCTGGAAGATGCTGGAGACGAAATTACAGTTGTTGTTGATGGTGAGGAGATAAGAGTCACATCAGAGTATTATGAGATAAAGGAGGTTGAGGAGGAGATGCATGGGGAGAGAATCGTTCCTCATGTCATTGAACCATCTTTCGGACTTGACAGAATAACATACGCTGTCTTAGAGCATGCTTTCGATACAGATACTGTTGACGGAGAGGAGAGGAAAGTGCTGAGGCTGAAAAGAAAACTTGCTCCTGTTCAGATTGCGGTTCTTCCACTCCTCACTAAGGACAGATTCGTTGAGGAGGCGGAGAAAATAGCAGTAGAGCTGAGAGAAAGTGGGATATATACTGAAGTTGACGTTACGGGAAGCATAGGAAGGAGATACAGAAGGTATGATGAGATAGGCACACCCTTCTGCATCACCATTGATCACCAAACATTTGAGGATAAAACAGTGACGATCAGAGATAGGGACACAACCTCCCAGATAAGAGTGGAAAAATCGGAGCTTGTGAAAACCCTGATTGAGTTGCTGAACTCTGAAAGAAGCATAACCGAGTTCGGGGAGGTTTTTAGAGCCTGAAGAACATGTTTTACTGACTGATCTTTATTTTCATCTTCAAACGTTACCTTCCAGTCCAGCCATCACCCAACATCCCCACCCTTTTAATTGAAATACAGAAAAAGCTGGTTTCTGATTCTCTCAGCATTTCCGTTTTTCTCTATTGGTATGAACCGTCCGATTTCTGAGCAGCAACACAGATCAAATCGGTTTTTCTGGTTGAGCACGAGCGTAATGCATTTTTTATACCTCTTCTCTCGTTTTCAAAACATTGACTACAAATATTGTTAGTATCAGGAAACTAAAGTATCCATATTCTTACAACAACACAAAAAGTAAAGAAGGGGTGGTTGCTATGGAAAAGAAAAGCGAAATACGGTGCTTTGACACAGATAAAGAGATGGATGGGGTCTGATTTGCTCAACAGAGGGTATAACAAATATCATCAGCAAAAAACGGGCACATCAAATAATCATGAAGCACCTTGAAACTCTGGACAAAGTGGGCAGCCAATAAAAAATTCCAGACAGCTTATCGCTCTGCTCCAGAATAAAAAAATTGAAAGTTTTTGCCGATCACAAGTTTCCATAACGTTTACATCCCCAAATGTGCGCTCGGTCCCGCGAATGCCCCGATAAGGGTCAGGGTGATGTACAGAGCAAGCGCTACGATAAGTCCGATCATCATCAGTTTTCTTTTCTGTGGCTCCCTGTCTTCCGTTCTATCCATAAATGGGACCGCGACCAGAAGGGCAAACAGCAGTGTGGTGGCGTAGAAGATTGCCCTGACGCCAAAGAGATCTTCTAAAGGATAAAGCCCAAGGAAAAACCAGGGTGGTTTTGTTGCCTCTATCCCTTCAATGGGCGCAGGTCCCAGCGGAGGGGGGAATACCGCTGCAAAGATGCCAATTATTACCCAGAACAGCAGACCATATGCAGTCAATTTTTTCAGATGTGATGTGAAGGGGACAGTTTCAGTCTCCCCTTTTTGCCATGGTAAAGGGGATATCTCAAGCTGTTTTATAAGGAATGCATGAACAAAGAGCAGGAGGAGCAGAACCAGGGGCAGTAAGCTTACGTGAGTTATGAATATTTTCGTCAGAAGGTTAAGTGTTTCTGATGCGCTTCCAAAGAGCAATGTGCCCAGTGATCCGAACATTTTACCTATTTCAACATTGTGCAGGTATGCTTCATACCCTTCCTGGTCCCACTTCAGAACGGTGCCGGTGAACAGAAAGGCTATGGTCGTTGCCAGCAACCCCACACCAATCAGCCAGTTAACCTCCCTTGGTTTCTTGTACGAGCCTGTTATGTAAATTCTCACAACATGAAGGATGATCGAGATCAAAACTGCCTGAGCTGCCCAGTAGTGAAGACCTCTGATAAAGCTTCCCAGTGCGCTGGAAGTTATAAGCCTGACGCTCCAGTTCGCTTTTGCAACATCAGGGTAGTAGAATGCCCCTAAGTATAACCCTGTTATAAACAGAAGTATAAAGCCAAACAGAGTTATCCCACCAAGACAGTAACCCAGATTGTTTCCATGTTTGGGGATCTCATAGGACAGAGCGCCTAATTTCAACCTTTCATCCAGAATCTCCCGTATTCTGCTTTTAGTCTTATTGCTCATTATTTTTCACCCCTTTCTCGAATAAACAACAAGCAGCGCCACTGAGGACAGGCCAACGATTGTCATGGCAATTACAGTATCATATGGTGAGTAAGGGTTGCTCTTCATGGCAAAGAGGTTTTCGATTTCATTTATGTTGTCATTCTGCCGGACAATGTAAGCTTTCTCGAAATGGAGCTCCCCTTCATCCAGATTGGAAGGGAATTCTTTCAGAGAGTCATTGAAAGCTATAATGAGAGGATATACTTTCCCAGGCTTGAGATGGATGCCATATCTGTCACTGGCATTTAAGGGCACCACGAACTCAATCGTCGTTGCTCCACCTTCTGCTCCTTTTGCAGAGATTATGTGGCTCGCACCTCCAAGTTCTTTAACAGGTTTCACCTCCATTTCTCCGGTGATTTCAGAAGCGTGGAACTCCCGAATCATCAGTTTTCCACTGTCAATGTAACCTATCACCACACTGGCACCTTCATCCAAGTCCTCGATATTGTAACCAAAGCCAATGGCAACCCAGCCCTGTCCGGGATTTCTCAGACCCACGTAGAGGTTCTCACCATCATGCACGAGATAAGCTTCCATGCCGGTGTCTTCGTCCACAAATCGTCCGGCAGAGCTGTATTCATCTGTTCCAATTTTCCCATCAATTGTGATGTTGGGGTGTGCAACATAGGGGACTGTTAATGTCTCCGCCTTTTCGAAAAGATTCGTGATTCCTTCCTCACCCACCTCATGAGCCAGCACAGGATATGCCAAGAAAACCATCAAAAAGATTGTAAAAAACAACAGAAACGAAACTTTCCCTTTAGATCTCCTACTCCAGTCCGACATGCAGCTCAACCTTCTGTCACTATCCTTTTCCACCCTTATCCCTCCAGACAGTTCATATTGGATTGAGTGGTAGTTATACCTTATTATTCACATAGTGTAAAATTAACATCTCAAAAGTGGTCACATGGTAAACAAAAGGCTCGACAATTCTTTTTCACATCAAACCACAAATAACGAAGAGCGGGG
>JALUWC010000530.1 GCA_027019885.1 Geoglobus sp. | reverse complement strand
CCTCCACTTTCTTGTGGCAAGAACTGCATTCTACAATGCCATAAGCAGGATAGGTGCAAACTCTGCTGGAAGTCTTTCTGCAACCAGGCTTTTCTTTGCAGTTGTATTCGGCTTCTCGATGGGTGAGGAGATTGGAGCAAAGATTCTTGTTATGGCCGTGCTGATTTTCGCTGGCATATACCTGATTTCAACTCCCGAAGGAGCGGGTGATGTGAAAGGGATTGCACTTGCTCTTCTGACAGGTTTAACCACAGCCCTCTCTTCTGCAACTGTCAAGATTGGTATGGAGATAGACCCTGAGCCTGTTTTCGGAAGTGCAATTGGATATGTGACCTCAACTCTACTCTTTCCACTCTTTTTCAGATACAGAAAAAAAGGAGGTGAGAAATTCTTCATTCCAGCAGGAGTTTTTGTGGGCATGGGGCACTATCTCAGATACAGGGCACTGATAACCTATCCCATAAGCGTTGTTGAGCCCGTGCTTAGCATATATCCTCTCTTCACCCTTATTCTGACGGCTCTGGCAATGGGCAGAATAGAAAAGATCAGCAGAAACATAGTGATTGGATCGGTACTTATTGTTCTTGGAGTTGAAAGCTATCATCTGCTCTGAGAGTGAGTGTAATATACCCTGTGGATGGCTGTAAAATGTGCCAAAATGGCAACAACAAGGAGAGCATAGTATTCCAGCCCTGCGATCAAACCTCCAATCAGGATCAGTGTTCTCTCGCCTCTTTCTGCGATGCCAACATCACATCTTTCAATAATCGTCTCTGCCCTTGCCCTCGTGTAACTCACCATCAATGCGCCAACAACAGCAATTGAAGCAAGAAAGACATGCCCTGAATGTACCCCGATTGCGATTATAACTGCCGCATCAACATACCTGTCCATAACAGAATCGAGAAAACCACCAAACTCTGACCTGAGGTTTTCATTTCTGGCAAGAGCGCCATCGAGTGCGTCAAGTGAAGAACTTATCAGAAGGAGAAAAACGCCGATTATAGTTTTTCCCGCAAATATGAAGTAGGCTGAAGTGAGACCTAAAACAACAGCAACTACAGTCAGATGGTTGGGCGTGATGCCTGATCTGACAAGGTGCACTGTGACAGGTTTGAGAAGGCCGGTTACCGCTGGCTTAAACCTGCTCAGCATTGTTTTCCCTTTTCACCAGTGTACACAGTTCACAGAGCTTTATACTTAAATCTTCCTCGCTGAGCTTACCCTCTTCAATCTCATCTGCAATCTCCCTTATCCTCTCTTTCAGTTTCTCGCTTCCACCTACACCCCTTTTTCCATGAACATACTGGCTCACTGCAGCAATTGTTATGCCCAGTATTTCAGCTACCTCCTTCTTCTTGTGACCTCTCGCAACCAGTTCTCTTGCGATTTCACCTCTGATTACGGGTATTATCCTCGAGGCAAACACCTCACATGGCGACTTCATATTAACACCGATAATTTTCAGTGCTCCATTATTTAACTCTTACTGGATTGCTTTTTTAAAGCACATCACTACAAATAAATCTGAAATGTAGACTTCCGGATATTCAAGACGATGCCACCCACAAAGTATTTTAAAATTTTACCTGAAATTTCAGTGTGGGCTTTCTGATTGCTGTTGAAGGGATAGATGGCTCCGGGAAAACAACCATGGCCGTGTATATAAAAAGCGTTCTGGAAGATTTTGGATTCAGAACCCATGTGCTGAAAGAACCAAGCGACAGCGTTTACGGGAGAATGATAAAGACATCTGAAAAGAGATTCCCTCCTGAAAAAGAGCTTGAACTTTTCATACTTGACAGGATTGAGGACGTGGAGAAGAACATTCTCCCAAGAATCAGCAAATGCATATCGGTGGTGATGGACAGATACTATTATTCGAGTGTTGCATATCAGGGCGCTTTCGGAATCGATCCTGAAGAGATACTCAGAAGAAACGAGGAGATTGCACCAAAGCCAGATCTGACAGTACTGATTGACGTTACACCTGAGACTGCCATGAAAAGGATATCAAATAGAGGCAAGTTCACCGGATTCGAGGAGCTGAAGTATCTGAAAAGGGTTAGAGAGATATATCTTTCAATGAACTCCGATGAAATTGTATTGATCAATGGTGAGAGGCCCATAAATGAAGTAAAAGAAGAATGCTACAATGCTGTGGTGGATCTGATTTCATCGAGAGGTTCTCTTTTTGAGATGGCTCTGAGAAAATGGTATTAAAACGTGCCATAAGCTGCTTTCAGCAAATCCTTATCCGAAATCATACCTGTAAATCTCTCATTTACATCCAGAACGGGCAGATAATCAAGATCGGATTTGTCCATTTCTCTCGCAACCTTTGAAATAGGAGACTGGGGGTTTGCAAAAACTGGTTTTTTCATGAAATCCTTTACAGGCTCTCTTGGGAGCTTCACAACACTGACCTCAAAATACTTAACCGCATAGTCTCTTATCCCCTCCCAGGCCCACTGATCGTCAGAATCGCTGGAAGAAGGATACTCTCTCGATTCTATGAAATCCTCGATAAGGGTTTCAGTGAGGAGAATCTTTTCATCAATAATTCCAACAACTCTCGATTCCGAGTCAAGAACGGGGCATGCTTCAGTGTTTCCTATCCTCATTATTTCCCCCGCCACATTGAGGGGCGTGTCCTCCCATACACATACCGAGGAGTTTGAAATATACTTCCCAATCGGTTCCTCTATGCCTTTTTCAGCAAGAACTCTGATTACATCTCTGACAGTTATTATGCCAACCAGCTCATCATCCCTAACAACTGGAAGTCTTCTGAACTCTGTTTCAGAAAATATTTTGATTATATCATTTATGTCTGTTTCAGGCATTACATAAACCGGATCGGGTGTCATAAGAAGAGCAAGCTGATCCTCTTCTATTTTTCTCAGTATGTCTTTTCTTGTAACGATCCCCACCAACCTGCCATTTTTGAGAACAGGAACTGAGGATATGTCATGCTTCTTGAAAAGCTCAAGAACATATTCCCTTGTATTTGGCAGTTCCGCCCATATGACATCCGGATTCATCACCACTTCAGCTTTCATCTCACTCTACCCTAATACTGCCAAAATAAATATTTTTCTGATCGAAAAATTGACGAAACGTTTCAGTCCTGCCTCATTCTCTTCTTTCCAACAATTACAAGATAGGCAAGGAATGAATCAAGCTGGATTCTTTCGTGTGCACCCTCAGTCAGCCTGAAGTCTATTTCACCAAGCCTGTCAATCAGAACAACCTTCAGAGATTCATCAAATTTTGCAGAAACTATCTCCCTGTACAACTGAGAGATCACATCCTCCCCGCTCATTCCATATTCGATCATCAGACTGTCAAGATGTTCTCTCGCTGCCAGAAAATCACCCTTCAAGGCAGTTTCAATGAGCTTTTCAATGTCCTCCGGCTTGGCAGTCGCGGTTATCTGATAAATCACGTCAGATGTGATTTTCTTTCCAAGAGCAGATGCTCCCTGAAGAGCGTTTATTGCCTTTCTGAAGTCTCCACCTGAGATGTAAATTAAAGCCTCCAAAGCCTCATCCTCGATTTCAACGCCTTCATTCCTGCAAATCTGAGCAAGTCTTTTTTTCATAGCTTCCTTAGGTACAGGTCTGAACTTGAAAACGGCACACCTACTCTGAATGGGCTCTATAATCCTGCTTACATAATTGCAGCTCAAAATGAACCTGCAGGTCTTTGAATACATCTCCATAGTTCTCCTCAGTGCAGCCTGAGCATCAGCGGTAAGAGCATCGGCCTCATCGAGAAAGATTATCTTGAACGGAGCAGAGATGGGAGCAGTTCTTGCAAATTCTTTTATCTTGTGCCTCACAACATCAATCCCTCTTTCATCACTTGCATTCATTTCTATGAAATTGTCCTGCCATACATCTCCAAAAAGGTCTCTCGTGAGAGCTATTGCTGTAGCAGTTTTTCCAGTGCCTGGAGGTCCTGAGAATAGGAGATGGGGAATATTCTTTCTCTTCACATAACCCTTAAGCCTCTCAATGACCTCATTCTGTCCAACAATCTCGTCGAGGGTTCTTGGCCTGTACTTCTCAACCCATATCTCGGTATCCATTGTGATTTCATTTGCTCGACCAATATTAAAAACCTTCTGAGATGGCTCTGTGGGACTTTGATGTTTCTGTCAATTCAGGTTATGGTGTTATATATTCCCTAATTTCAAAAAAACGTAGGTGAAAAAATGGGGCTGCTAAAGGAAGAAGACAGAAACTATCTCAGGACTGAATTTGAGAAAATTCTGAGAGATAAGGTGAGAATTCTGCTGTTTTCAAGCAAAGATGAAAACTGCATGTACTGCAAAGATACGAAACAGTTACTTCAGGAGGTTTCAGAGCTCTCAGAAAAGATTGAGCTTGAGATTCACGATGTTGAAAGCGAGAAGGCTGAGGAATTTGACGTTGAACTTGCTCCATCCATAATAATCACGGATGAAGATGGAGAGGCCGGATTGAGGATTAGATTCACCGGAATTCCTTCAGGCTACGAGTTCACAACGCTGATCAAGGACATAATGTACATCTCAACAAAACAGCTTGAAATAACAGATGCAACGATTCAGGAGCTTCAGAATGTCAGAAACAGACTCAGAATGGAAGTATATGTAACACCCACATGCCCATACTGTCCGAAGGCCGTTTTGATTGCCCACCAGTTCGCAATGGTGAGTGAAAAAATTGAGGCTGAGATGATAGAGAGCCTTGAGTTTCCGTCTCTTGCAGACAGATGGGGAGTTATGGGTGTGCCTCACACTGTGATAAGAAATCTTGACAAGGGAAACGTTGTTCAGTTTGTCGGTGCATATCCGGAAAACCACGTTCTGAGCTTTGTGAAGGATGCAGATAGTGGAAAGGAGATGGATCTGAGGTAATGCCAAGAACAGCCAATAACTATTTAAATTTCAACTCTGAAAGTGCTAACAATGGAAGAATTTGACGAAATTATTGATATCGAGCTTGATGAGGAAGAATTTGAGGGTGAGGACGATATACGGCTGACTGAAATCTACAAACTGGCTGTAATGCTCATAGAACATCTTGACAGACTCAGAAGTCAGGAGCTGAAGGAGGCAACTTCACTCATGATCATAAGGGAAATTCTCGCCGATGACAGGATTCTGATAGGTCTTGCAGGAAAAATGATTCAGGATCTCAGTTTGGGTTTTGATGACGATCCTACGTATTCTTCCTGACCTTTTTTGTGGTGCCGGGTAAAATATATTAATAGGTACGTATTAATTATTACGTGGAAACGAGAAAGCTCCAGCTCATAGGCGGTTCAAGCTTCATGGTAAGTCTCCCAAAGAACTGGATCAAGGAGAATGACCTGGATCAGGGAGATGAGATCATCCTTGACATTGACAGGGATGTAATCAAGCTGATGCCAAAAAAATACAGCGAGCTCCATAAGGTTGTCAAGGCCGAAATAGGCAAAATTCCGAAATACGACGAGAACTTCCTCAGGAGACTGATCATAGCTCTCTACATTCAGGGTCTTGATGAGATAGAAATAAAGGACGCCATGATTTCCCCAAAAGTTGTTGGCAGGATAAGCAGAATCGCCCACGACATGATTGGAATGGAAATAATAGATGCTGATGAGGACAGAATGGTTCTGAGAAGTTTAACAACAACAGAATTCAATATAGAGGATGTTCTGAGGAGAATGTCCCAGATTGTTTCTGGCATAATAGAGAGCATAATCGACAGCATAAGAATAGACGATAAGGAAGGGCTGAAAGAAATAGTAAAGCTCGAAGAGGACACAGACAGACTGTATCTTTTAGCTGTAAGGCTTGAAAACAGAATCTTGAGGGAACTCATGGCCCCATCAAAGTGGAGCGAGATGAGAAACATTCTCGGGATGAGAATCATAGCAAAAATCCTCGAGGAGATATCAGACTCACTCTATGACTTCTCTGAGAATCTCTACTCCGCTGAGGATTATGACAGAATTGCAGTCAGCTATTTAGAAATGCTCATCACGGTTGAGGATCTCTTTGTAAAGGTAATGGAGTCATACATGAATTCAGATCTTGAGAAGGCAAATGACATACTTGTATTTTCAAATGATATTGAAGAGGAGCTTCTGGCAAAAATAAGAGAGGGGAGGGAAAACCCACTTCTGATCTATCCTCTGATTGACATATGCAGAAAAATAAAGAGCATTGGTGAGATATCGATAAACAGAGGGGTCAGAGAGATGATTTCATGCTGAACCGATTTCAATTTCTTTTATGCTCTTGTAAAGCTCGGGCAGAAAAAGACCCACATCCGTTACAACACCAATGGCCTGATGGCTTCCCCTGTCAACCAGCTTTGTAACCGTTGAAGGATTTGAATCAACGCATATTGTTTTTACAGTTGATGGCAGAAGGTTTCCAACTGCTATGCTGTGAAGCATTGATGCGAGCATTATAACCATATTCACTCCTTTCAATGCCTTCTTCATTTCCTTCTTCGCCTCCATGACATCTGTGATCACTTCAGGCAATGGCCCATCATCCCTTATTGAACCTGCCAAAACAAAGGGCACATTGTTTTTGACGCATTCGTACATTATTCCCTCCTTCACAATCCCCGTTTCGACGGCATTTCTTATCCCTCCAGCCGCTATTACCCTGCTTATTGTGTGGATGTGATGCCTGTTACCTCCAGGCACGGGTCTTCCTGTTTTCACATCCATTCCAAGAGATGTGCCAAAAATGGACATTTCAATGTCGTGGACTGCGAGAGCATTGCCGGAAAGAAGAACATCAACATACCCATCCCTCACCATTCCTGCCAGAGCATCTCTCGCCCCCGTATGATCAACCGCTGGACCGGCAACAACTGCTATCCTTCCACCCATTCTCTTGAGCTCGACTATCTCATTTGCAATAGCCTTTACAACATTGGATGTTGGTCTTTCAGATGAAACATGTCCGCCCATGAATTCAAATGTTGAGGACTTTCTCGGCCTTTCTGGAGGGATGACTTTAACACCATTTTCCCCAACAACAACCATGTCTCCCCTCCTGATTTCGTTCAGAAATCTGCAGTAGGCTTTCTTATTCTGAACATCAACAACAATGACCCTGTCCATTCCTATGTCCTCAACTTCAACCCACTCCCCATCAATTCTGACAAAAGTTGGATTGTTTGTTGTGACATAGAACCCATCGGGCAGAACCATGTCATCCGGAGCTTCAGCAATTTCGGCATCCTCGGCATCTGGAATTCCTGCCCCAAGTTTGTGCAGTTCTTTCAGAATTTCATCAAGATGATGTGTGTCTTTTCCAAAAACTATCATTCTCGCATAGCTCTTGTCATGCTTCCTCTTGCCTATTCTGAACTCAGTTATCTCGAACTCTCCGTCCAAGTCCAGAATTAGATCGAGAACTTTCGGAAGGATGTTTGAATCAATCAAATGACCCTCAAACTCCACCTCTCTTGCGATCATTGAAACAACAAATCCCAAAAAGTTGAAAAGGTTTTTGATGGGTTCAGATTTTCTAAAGATTTCTCTCAACCCATCTTCTCAGCTCAGCCTTCGGAAGGGCACCAACAACATTGGAAACTGGTCTTCCATTCTTGAAGAATATGAGAGTCGGGATTCCGGTTATGCCATATCTTGCCGCGATGGATGGATTCTCATCGGTATTGAGCTTGGCAAAAACCACCTTTCCAGCATACTCTTTTGCAAGCTCCTCGATTATTGGCGAGATCATTCTGCACGGCATGCACCACTCTGCCCAGAAGTCAACAACAACATTTCCATGTTTTTTGAGAGTTTCGTCGAAGTTTCCTGCATCAACCCTCACAGGATGGTCTATAACCTCCTGGGGTGTTTTCTTTGAGCCCTCAAGCCTTTCCATGAGCTCTCTAAGCTTTCTCTGCCTTATCTTCTCAATTTCCTCCATAATGCTCTATAAATCTCCACGTATTTTAAGAACTTTCGCAGAGGTGAGGGTCTCACCCAAAACCATCACACCCATGTCTCTCGCACACTTATAGAAGTCGTCCTCATTAACTTTAAGCCAGTTTCTGACCTCATCAAAAAATGATTTACCGATGACCCTGAATTTCCTGTCAGAAACCTTTATCCTTTTTGCATTTTTTGCAATCTCCTTTCTCAATCTCCATCTGGCTATCTTTCTGTTCTGCACATCGTAAATTGCTCTCTCAACATTCAGACCATCGATAACACACTTCAAAACTATCTCTGCTATGTGGTTTATTCTGTCAGGTACCCCAACAACATCATTCCTGAGAAGTATTCTTTTCCTTTCAACATCAAACCCATTTTCAGCAAGCCTCCTGTAAATCAGTTCTGTTGTGCCCTTTTTATCCCCTGATCTGTCAACAATCCCGCCAATGATATAGCAATCAGCCTTCTCGCCCTGAAAAACATCCTTTCCATTGGGATCAAGGAGAATGACTTTTTCAAAATTCATTTCAGTTAGAAAATCTTCAGTTGACGGATAATGGATTGCAGATGCCTCAGATCTGAAACCAGTTATCACAAGTCTCTCATCCCACATAAACCTTCTCACAACCGATAAAGTTTTTTTGATCTGTGTGTCAAGGCTGAGAATTTCCTTCTCCGAATGTATATCTCTCAGTTTGCAGTCAACCACAATATACGGGAATGGAGACAAGTACTCCACAAAATCACTTTTATCTAAAATTGATTTTTCAGAATTGATACCTGCATACGCATCTGGAATTGCCTCGACATACCCCCCGTTAATTGTAAGACATAATCTTCTAACTTCCTTTGGTCTGTAAAGACTCATTTTGCCGCTTGCTATCTGGGAAGCAAGGAAAGCAAGAGGATCTGGCTTTTTCAAGCCCGGAGCATAAATCTTCTCGATCCCGTTTTCTAAAGCTAAGCTGACAAAAACCTCTCTGAGTCTCATGATCTGAGTTAAAAATTCAGCGGAAAGATCTGTCTATATCCTCAATACCTGCCTTCTCCATCAGCCTTCCAATTAACTCCTCACAGAACCCCTGAAATTCATTGTATTCCTCAAAACTTATCTCGCCTCTCTGAAATAGAAACGTTATGTATGGATATACTGATTCCAGATCATCCATAAACATCTGCACAGCCATCTCATCCCCTATTTCAGAGTATTTATAATACCAGCTCTCCACCATAGCTTTGATATCCCCTATGCTACCAGTTTTGCCAAAATCAATATTCACAACCAGACACCCCCTCAGAATTCAACACTTGTGCAGCCCTTGCCCGATTTTAAACCATCCATGATCGGACAGGTTCTGCATGCTTTCTCCCATCCCTCTTTGCTCTGGTCCACAATACACCTGACAACCGTGTCATAAATACAGAAATATTCAGCCATAACAAAAAGAAGAAAGAAAAATATTTAATAATTTAGCGTTGTAGATACTGATCCTCACTTCTTTCTTCAAACCACTTGCAGTTCCTGATAACCACGTATTTGCTGACACACCAGTAGAATGGCCAGTGTATTATTTTGCAGTATCCAACAAGATCCGCAGGTGGAAACACAGTTCCCGGAATTACTGGTTTAAGCCATTTGCAGTCCTTGCATTTGTGCGGGAATTGCTTAATGAACTCAGCCTGCTCTGGAGTGAGAATTGGTGGTCTCGGACCTGCATCTTCTGGAAAGCTGAATTTTTCCTTTGCTTCACTCTCCATGGTTATCACTCCTCCACATCAGGGCCATAAACAGGCTTGCCTGGATACTTGTCCTCTCCCCAGACATCAGTGCTCTTCTTTCTGTCAATCCATGCGAATCTCCTGACTTCAGCAAATCCAGCTTTCTTTGGCTGGTTTGGCATGCTTCTTATGAAACTGCCTCTCACATTCTCTGTCCTGACTCTTGCCTCTCCGGTGTATGTTCTTGGGTCTCTCATCAGTCCATAGAATGGTCGTGTCTTACCCTCAACACCAACCTTGTACGAAATATACCCCTCATTTGGGTTGTCTGCATACAATGGAAGAACATCTGGGGCCTCATCAACCTTTGTTGGACCATCCATCAGTTCTCCATTGAGAAATCTGAATTTTGCTACACTATCACACCCTGCACATTTCACCTTGCCCTCGAAGTTCCAGAAGTAGTAAGGATCAAGGTAATTGACCCATCCACATTCACATTCCCAGTAATAGACCATCTCTCACACCTCCTTTAGATGACTCCCTTCTCCCACAGCTCCTTCAGCTTGCTCATGGAATACCCCATGAGTTCGTGGTAAATCCTTATGTTGTCACTGCCAATTGGTCTCCAGACCCACTTTGTTCTCGGTGGTGTTTCGCTCAGTTTTACATGCCAGTTCTGGGTCAGAACTTCCCCAAACAATGGATCGTCAACCCATCTTATCGTGCCTCTCTCCCAGAAATGTTCGGCATCGTATATGTCCTTGGCAGACATGACTGGAACTGCTATCAGGCCAGCGTTGTTTATAGCTTCAACAACCTCACTCCTTGACTTGTCAGATGCCCACTCCTCAAGAGCCCTGTAAATCTCAATCTGTGCTTCAGGCTTGACTCTCTCCTTAAATGAACTGTACTTCTCCCACAGATCTGGTCTGCCAATCAGATAGCAGAGCTCTTTGAAGTCTTCATCCTGGAAGGCTGACACCATCACGTACCTGCTTTCAACACTTATCTGCGGGTTCGGATGCTCAGGATCGTCTGTCTTTCCAGCCATTATTATTCCATGGACTGAGAGCAGTGTATCCCAGTTACCCCATCTCTGCCTGACCACACCAAACCTGCCATACAGCGGGAATGAGTAGCCTGTTGCTCTTGTTGAGCAGCTTATCTGTGAGAGGTCGATGAACGTACCCTCTCCCGTCTTCTTTCTGTAATGAGCTGCTGCAAGAATTCCGATAAGACCTGTCAGACCTGCATACCAGTCAATTATCCAGTTGGTGTGCTTTGCAGGATGCCCTCCAAAGTCTTCATGCCATCCTGTAATCGCTGCAAGCCCACCGCATGCCTGCCCCAGTATGTCATAGCTGCCTCCATACCTTCTTGGGCCATAATTGCCGAATCCTCCCAGCCAGATGTAGATCAAACGTGGATTTACCTCTTTGAGCTGCGGATATCCAATTCCCCATCTAAAGAATGTTCCTGGGCGGTAGCATTCAGCCATGCTGTCAGAGATTCTGATTAGATCATAGTAAAGCTCCTTTGCCTCATCTGCATGATAATCGAGGGTTACAAAGTACTTGTTAACATTCGCATGAAGGAAACCAAATCCCGTTCCAGTTAGAGGTCTGTGATCTGTCTCAGGCCAGAGATACGCTTCATTGAATGGAGAGGTGTGTCTCATTGGATCGCCAAGCCTCGGCATCTCAACCTTTATGACCTCAGCTCCGTATTCAGCGAGAGTCGCACCAACATGGGGGCTTAAAATATACATTGTTGATGACACATGTCTCCAGCCCTTCAAAGCCTCAGGTTTTTCAAATGTTTTGCTTGGGTCGAAAACCTTTCTGCAGTACTCCTCAAATGGAATCTTGTCAAGGTCCTCTCCTGTCTCAGGGTTCCTATCAAATGGAGGGTTAAAACTCCAGCTTTCAACCATCTTAACCACCTCACTCACGATACCATTTAACAACTCCTTCCAATGCGAGCTTTTTGAGCTCCATTGGCCCAATGCCCAGATATCTCGCAAAGATCTCTCCGTTGTCAAGTCCGAGAGGTCTTCCAAGCCACTTTATCCTTGCTGGCGTTCTGTGCTGGTGAGCCAGTGGGGAGTTGCTAGCGAATACCTTTCCATAATGCTCGTCATAGACCTCGGTCACATGCCTTCTGTAAACAAAGTGCTCGTATTCTGCTATCTCATCAATGAACAGCACTGGAGCTGCTGCAACCTCTCTCGAAACCATCTTTCTCTCCCCTTCTGCCCTTGTGTTATGAGCCAACCACTGTGCGGTTATTGTGTATGTCTTTATCAACCCCTCCAGAGCGTTTCTTGCCGCCATTTCCTTCAGGAATGGGTCCTCAGCAATGAGTCTCGCTCCCTCAGGATCTTCCTGAGCGATAACCTGCAGAATTCTGTACCAGAGTCTGTCAGTCTGACCACCAATCATCAGGTATCCATCCTTACATGGATTCCATGCGTACTGATTGAGATTCGGGTCCCAGCCACCGGTTCTTGCCTTTATACTACCATCAAAACCATACCAGGCAACGTTGAAATCGCAGATATCCATATAACATTCAGAAGCAGTTGCCTCAATAAACTGACCCCTGTTGCTGACATTCTCCCTGTAATAGAGGGCTGCAAGAATCGCTATGGTTCCATGGACCCCAGCTACCACATCTCCAACCCACTCACCTGATCGGGTTGGATTGCCTCCCTGTTCTCTTGGAAGCAAATCTGCCGGAAATCCCGTCGAATGCACGAATTCACTGCAGCAAATCCCTACAGGATCGAGCATCCACTGCCCATATTTTGAGGTTCTGTCCTTCATGCTTCCCCACTGTCCAAGCTGCCCAAACCAAGCATAAATCAGCCTTGGATTTATCTTGCTGAGCTGCCTGTAACCGATACCCCACTCATCAAATGTGCCCGGTGGATAGTTTTCAAGAACTATGTCTGCCTGAGCAGCTAACTTCTTAAAAAGCTCTCTACCTTCCTCAGTTTCAAGGTTCAGTGTTATGGAATACTTGTTTCTTTGCTCATGAATGAATGTCGGACTTACTTTTTCTCCGGTATATATATCTTCAAAAGCATATTCTTCTCTGCCAAATGGATAGAGATGCCTCTGCGGGTCTCCATCCAATGGCTCAATCTTTATAACAGTTGCTCCAAGTTCTGCAAGATATGAACCGGCAAATGCTCCTGCCATTCCCCATATCGTGCAGTCCAGCACAAGCAGTCCATCAAGCGCCCATGGCTTTCCCTCAGCCTTTTCCCAGCTTATATTTTCCTCAATAAATTCTCCGTATTTACCCTCTGGATCTCTCGGATCTTTGACCCACGGGGAATAAAGCTCCTCCCTCGTCCTCGGTTTTGATACAGGCCAAGGCCTTGGCAAAAGAGTGTCACTGACGTCATCTATGTCTATTTCAATTGTTTTACCATTTTCTTCTCCCATCCTATCTCCTCCTTTTGACACAATAGATTGTGACAATACCCTATATAAAATCTTAACGGTTTATCACAAAAACATCAACTAAATCTTTCCACGATTTTAAACTCCGGAAATTTCTTAGCTTCTTCAATTTTGCCCATCTCAACCAGAACTGAAACTAAAGCCATCCTCGTAATTTTCTCATCTTTCATCTTGAGTGATTTCTTCAAATATTTCTCTGCTTCTTCAAGCCTGCCATACTTTATCGAGACCATACCGAGGAGGTAGAGTGTGTCTGCAGATTCTGGAACCTCTTTGAGTATTGTTATGGCCCTTTCTATTTCTCCGGTATCTGCAAGAATTGATGCGTATAGTTTTTTTGCCTCCTCATCTTCAGGTTCAAACTCAATTTGTTTTTCAAGTGCAAATAAAGCTTCCTCAACCATATCAAGCCTGATTGCCTCTCTTGCAGATTCGACAAGAGAATAGTTTGAAGAAAGAAATCCAATAGCCTTCAGATAGGCTCTGTCCAATATTTCATTGTCTCTATTTAATCCGGGGAGGGTATGTCCAGGTAGAATCAGTTCAATGTCTTTTTTCCGCAGATATCTAAGAGAGATTATAAAATCCATTAGCCTTCCACCAAGCATGTCGTCTATGACAGGTTTTGCTGAAACCGCGTCTCCGGAGAAAAGGATTCTCTCATCGGGATGATATAAAGAGAGGCTGTCGATAGTATGCCCGGGAGTTTTCAAAACTTCAAACTTCTCTCCTGAAAGCCTTATTTTCTCCCCCCCTATCAGAGTTTTTATCCTTATGTCTCTTTCAAAGTATTCAATCACTTTTCTGAGCCGTTCATGAAAAACTTCATGCACGTAAAGATCAAGATTGCCAAAATCCGGGTAATACTGGAGGAGGTCTACCAAGCCGAGGCTGTGATCGTTGTGAGAGTGAGTTAAAAATACTGATGAGATTTCATCAACCCTATACAAATCAAAAAGCTCTGGAAATGCTGTATAGTCATTTCCGGTGTCTATCAGAGAGATCTCGCCATCATTCTCAATAACATAAATATTCGCAGAATTTTCAAAACCCTCCAGAAAAAGAATATTGGAGGTTAGTCCACTATCCCCCAGTCTTGTCCATTCATTTAAGGTGCTGTCCTTCATTCCACGTACGCCAGTGTGTATCTCAGCTTTAATTTATCCTCCGGCCAGATCTTTCTCTCTTTTATCTCTCCGGGATAAACCTCCTTTTCCTCACCATCCTGAACAACCGACTTTACAGTGAGTTCCAAGAAGTGCCAGGCAGTCAGCTTGTATTTTGCAATGAAGTCAAAATCCACAACAACAGCCATTCCTGTGAACTGAGAAGTGTCCCACTCAAAATCCTCATTTGGCTCTGCTATCACCTCTCCAGTGGATCCGGCATATATCTTTTCAACAGTCCCCTTAATCTTATCACCCGGTTTCAGACCATAATCCTTGTAAAGCTCCTTCGGCAGATAGAACCATAGAGCTTCCTCATTCTTCGCCCTCACATATCCTCTCACGAGAACCGGATCATATCCGCACAGAACTACCCTCATTTTCTCAGCCATTGCAAATCACCATTATTAATCATCTCACTCCACTATTTAATTTTTACTATATTCTCCTCAACTTATCTGAGGATGCGATACTCATTCTCATGACAAAAGTTGAACCACCCAAAGATCATGTTTTACAAACCGAAATCGCTTTAAATCTGTGTTATGGTTTTGATGAGATGATGAGCAATGATGTCCTCAATTCAACATTTGTTTTCGGTGGTAAAACTGTGAAATTCCAGACCCTTGAAAAAGCCAAAAACTATGAGACAGTGGTTATTTTCGTTGAGCTTGAAAATGTAGAACATTCGGGGTTTACGATTAAAAAGGGGGATAAAACCCTTGCAAAGGGAGAAATCGCCAAAAAAGTGAGGGATGCAAAAATTGATGGCGTTGAAATGGCAGTAGCTCCACCTTCAGATACCAACGCCATTATCATGGCCAGGATAACCAAACCAGTTGATGCCATCATGGAAGAAATACTCGATATCGTATTTGAATCCCTTAGAGAGAATGGTTTTGTGTAAAAACTGAGATAAACCCAATATCACCATTAATAATTTCAAGCAAGCAATAAATAATCTTAGCACCCAAACCATTTTCAATGCGACAAACGGGAACTGAAAAAAGAAGAAACTTTCCCAGATTTCCTTTAACTGAATTCACTGACAGAAAGGGAGATTTAATTACTCTGCGGGAATACGACCATGTTAAAGACAGAGAAAATCTGGTAGATATGTATGAAAGCTTCACTCCTGAGAACAGATGTCTTGGATTGCCGCCTTCAACAAGGATAGGCATAGAAATGTGGGTGGACTATCTTGCCGAGGATGGGTTCAGCGTTGTGGCTGAAATTGGAGAAAAGATAGTCGGTCATTGCTCCATCGTTCCATCTGAAGATGGTAAGGTTGTTGACCTCTCCATATTCGTCCATCAGGATTATCAGGACAGAGGGATAGGGCAGAGGATGCTTAAAAAAATGATAGAATACTGCAAATCTGCTGGATTTGAGGGGATAACCCTTATAACTGAGAGAACGAATAAAAGGGCTATTCACGTTTACAAAAAGCTTGGGTTTGAGGTGGTGGATATGCATTTCGAGTATGATATGTATTTGGATTTGAGTAAAGTATAAAAATTGGAATTTTGATTAAGTTATCCTCAACACCTCTTTGGCATGGGCTTTCATTATGTCGCTCTTCGTGATCAATCCCAGAAGTCTTTTCTCATTTCCTCTTTCAACTACAGGTAGCCTTCCAATGTTTTTCTGAATTAATTTTATTAAAGCTTCCTCTAAATTTTCATCCGGATAAGCTACTATAACATCCTTGGTCATAATTTCTGAAACCCTTGCACTTCCCCTACTTTCTATCGGAACTCTTTCTACATCCTGGAATGTTATTATACCGACAAGTTTGCCATCCTCCAGTACCGGATACCCCATGTGTCCGGTTTTTTCGATAAGATACAGAACCTCCAAAACCGTGTTGTTTGGAGTTACCGTTAGGAGGTGTTCTGCGGGCACCATTGCACTCTTCACATCTATGTTGCGGAGTATGTCAATGGACATTTCCTCTGTATGAGCTGGGCTGTCGGCTTTGGTGTTCACCTGCTCAATGTAGATTGTGTGATCCCCGGTGATCATGTATGCCAAGGCGACAGCAGCCATGCCTGGAAAGAGAAGCTCATAGTTTTTCGTCATCTCACTAATCATAATTAAGACGGAAATGGGAGCCTTTGAAATTCCTCCGAAAAGAGCGATCATACCAACTGCAACGAAAGCTGGAACAATGTCAGCCGGGATAAGACTGGGGAAGAATATGTGAAATAATATCCCAATACTACCTCCAATCATACCTCCAATAACTAATCCGGGAGCAAAAACACCACCACTACCTCCAGAACCAATTGTGAGGGAAGTTGTTATGATTTTTGCGACACCCAGAAGGAACATAACCTCTAAGGGCAGGAGGTTGTACATAGCAAGTTCCAAAAAGCCATACCCCATTCCAAGTGCGCCATACCCTACAATCGGATTGACGAAAGAAGCAAGTAAAACAACTATTATTCCTGTTATCAGGGCGCCTAAGGCAGGTTTGAAGTGTATTGGAAGCCCAGTTTTCTGGAACAATTGTGAGAAAAGTGAGTGAGTTTTGTAAAAAGAAAATACATATGCCAGACCAAAAAGTCCACAAACTATGCCCTCGACCATGAAAAATGGGATCTGAATCGCAGAAATGTGTAACTGAGGAAAAGAGAAAACAGGGGAGTAGCCATCATAAGTAGCAAAGATCACGTAACCTATTACTGAAGCAATCAAACCCGGAATCAAAGCCTCAACCTCAAAGTCTCTTTTGTAAAGTATCTCTGTCGCCAGTATTGCACCTCCAAGGGGGGCTTTGAAAATACTACCAATCCCAGCTCCTATTCCCACAGCTAAAGCCAGTCTCCTCTCCTTAACATCTAACTTCAGTATATCTGCTGCTATAGATCCGTATCCAGCGGATATCTGAGCTGTGGGCCCCTCTCTCCCAGCACTTCCACCAGTACCAATTGTGATCGCAGAAGCTATCATTTTTATCAATGGTATTCTTGCCCGTACCTTTCCACTTTCCTTATGGAATGCCCTTATAGCTGCATCAGTACCGTGACCTTCTGCTTCCGGTGCAAAAGTGTATACAAGCCAGCCACAAGCAAGTCCACCCAAGGTTATAACCAGAATTATTAACAGCGGGTTTTCTGGAAGTTTCCAAGTTACGTCTAAAATCCCTGATTTTGGTGGAAAGAATCCTGTTCCTGTCCCCAAGAAGAACTCTGTAGAGTATTCGAGGAGTGTGTAAAAGGCTATAGCACCAAGCCCGGCTATTATGCCTACCACTATACCTATGAGATTCCATTTCCAGAGATGGTCTGCTCGAAGGGCATTTTTTATCCTTAGGATTGCTTTCATTTTTTTGCAGAAATTTGAGAGGGTATTTAACTTTTAACATTTCTATCGGTTTTTGGCACAAAATTCACTCCTCATCCAGAATTTTGTTCACACAGCTTGATGCCACAACTCCCACAGTATTCCGCTCCCTACAACGGTGAAACTCTTCCCTGATTTTTGATACATGTACATGAGAATCCGCTTGACAGTTAATCACGCATCTTTCCATCGGGGAAAAAGATAATGAACAAAAGCCTGATCAATATCCCCTCCAATGACTGCTTGGAGAATGCTCTCAGGCTCACCCATTACCCGCGATGTTGGAAGACGCCTGTATGAGCGATGAGAAACCGGTTGACAAATCACGAGAAGCGATGTAATGGGGCCAAAGCAAAAGACCTGCAAGGCAGAGGTGTGAGACACAGATGTTATTCAAGATCCTTTGACAAAACGATGCCATTTCGCTTCCCAGTATTTCTTTATCACCTCGAGAGCCGGTAGCTTTTCACCACTCAGAAATCTTATGCTTGCTCCTCCCCCTGTAGAGATGTGATCAAATCTGTCCTCCAGTCCGAGAAGTCTTGCAGCAGATGAGATATGCCCCCCTCCAACAACTGAGAATCCTGCATTTGAGACTGCTCGCAAAATTTCAAATGTCCCGTAAGAGAAATCCTCCTCCTCAAATACACCTGCCGGGCCGTTTATCACAGCCACGTCAGCTTCACCTATGCTGTTATAGTAATGTTTCACAGTCTCTTTACCTATATCTTTTATAACAGGGTTTTTCAGGCTTTTGAGTTCATCCATGTCAACATCAACCCTCTCCCCTTCGATTTCAATTCCGAAGTCAAGAGGGAGAACTACCTTATCACCATACTTCTCGAGAATTCTTTTCATCTCCCCATCATCTATTCCTTCCTTGTTGTCTTCAACAACTTTTCTGTTCCACTCCCCGATATTCGTTCCCTTCAGCATGAGGAAATAATTGGCGACTACTCCCGTAAGAAAGACCCTTTCAGCAATCCCCTTTTCAAGGACGTTTTTCATCACCTTGATGGAATCGCTTATCTTCGCTCCTCCGAGAACAAAAACCTTCGTTCCATCGCTCTTCAGCGCTCTTGATAGTGCACTGACCTCTTTTTCCACAAGTCTGCCCACAACTGAGGGAAGAACAACAGGAAAACCAACAAGGCTTGCATGAGATCGGTGAGAGGTTGAAAAGGCATCATTAACGTACACATCAAAATATTTGTAAAGTCTTGAGACTATGTGTGATGCTGCATGCTCCTCAGGTGCTTTTTTCAGATCCTCCTCAGAGTAAAATCTGACGTTTTCAAGAAGAAGGACATCCCCCTTCCTCATCGAGGATATCGCTCTTGTTGCACATTCAGAAAAAAGCTCGTCAACATACCTGACCTCTCTGTCGAGGAGTTCTGAAAGCACCTCAGCATGGCTGCTGAGATCTGTGAAGTCCTTCCTTCCGGGTCTCGATTGATGAGCCAAAAGAACAATTGAAGAATCCTCAAGTTCCTTTATTGTTGGTATGTGGCTTTTGAATCTGGCTGTATCAAGAATTTCATCTTCAAAGATTGGTGCGTTGATGTCGATCCTCATCAGAACCCTTTTATCGGTGCAATCAATGTCGTCAAGTGTAGGATAGCCCTCAATCATTGATTCTTAAACTCCAATTTGTTTTAAAAAATTTTTGCAACAGGCAAAAAGAGGAAAAACAAAATTTTGTTGGCTTACTCTGCCTTTGCAAGGGTTATCTCAATTGCCGAGACGTTTGCCTCTCCCTGCTCGCTCTCAACTTTTTCTGTTGAGATCTGGATATCCTTCACAACAACATCTGGAAGAAATCTCTTCCTGACTATCTCTGCTACATCAACCGCTCTGCTTATTGCCCTTCCCCTTGCCTTGACAGATACTTCTTTAATTCCACTGTTGAACTGTGTCAGCACTGCCAGAACATAGTTCATTACAGGCTTGTTTCCGACAAACACAGAATTTTCTGCCATTTCTATCTACCTCCTTGTTTTTTAACTCCGAAAACTAACCACTATATTAATTTTTCCTTAACCATAAGCTCAGCGTTGAGAATGCTTGCTCCGGCAGCACCTCTAACAGTATTGTGACCCATTGCAATATATTTCACCCCACTATCTCCATCCTTCCTTATTCTCCCCACAACAACACTCATTCCGTTTCCTGCATTTCTGTCAAGCCTTGGCTGTGGTCTTTCTGGCTCATCTCTCACGATTATGACCTTTTCCGGAGAAGTTGGTAATCCTTCAATTGGCTCAAGTGATCTGAATGCCTCAGCAACCTCCTCCACCTCAATTTTTCTCTCAAACCCTGCAAAAACCGCTTCGGTGTGTCCATCAGTAACCGGAACCCTGTGGCATGATGCCGAGACTTTCAGATCGGCAAAAACCACTCCTTCACCATCATACCTGCCAAGGAGTTTGAGAGGCTCATTTTCGACCTTTTCCTCCTCACCCTTTATAAACGGGACCACATTGTCTGTTATGGCGAGAGATGGTACCCCCGGGTATCCTGCACCACTCAAAGCCTGCATGGTTGCCACGTTCACCTCCTTCAAACCAAGATCCATAAGGGGCTTGAGAGTGATGACAAGAACAATTGTTGTGCAGTTGGGATTGGTAACTATAAATCCATCCCAGTTACGACTCTTTTTTTGCTTTTCAACGAGTCCAAGGTGATCAGGATTGACCTCAGGAATCACGAGGGGGACGTCTTCATCCATTCTGAAGGCTGAAGCATTGCTTGCAACAACAAAACCCTCCTTGGCAAACACTGCCTCAACCTTTTTCGCCACATCTGAGGGCAAAGCAGAGAAAACTATGTCTGCATCGACTTTCTTGGGATCCATGGGAAGCATTTCCATGCCGGCAACGTCTTCTGGAACATTTTCTGAAACCACCCACTCCACTTCATCACCGTAAATCTTTCCGACTCTTCTTTCACTTGCAATCAACGCAGAAACCTCGAACCATGGATGATTTTCGAGGAGCTGAATGAACTTCTGCCCAACCATTCCTGTTGCTCCGAGAATTGCAACCCTGTATCTCATGAATGCAAGAAACAAAACTCAATATTTAAAATTTGATGTGGTTATTACTCCAACTCCACAAATCAGAATCTGAAGAGTGAGTAGCAAAACGACATGACAAGTGAAAGAAGTGCAGAGTATATGAAAACGAAGCTGAGAGAGACATCAGCTATGATTCCTGCAATGACGTTTCCAACTATGGTCGAGACTCCAAAAACAAAGTGATATGTTCCTATGCCAAACCCGTATGAAATGCTCAGATCCGATGCAAGCGCTCTCTGCTGAGCCTCAACAACAGACATGAAAAGTCCGTAGAGGATAAAACCAGAAATCAGAAAGTAGATGTCAGTTCCATAGAACATAAAAAGAGATGAGAGTGACATGAACAGGTATCCCAGCGAGAGACCTCTCGTTTTTCCAATACTCTCTGCGAGAACTCCAAATGGATATGAGAAAAGAGCATAGACAACATTAAAAAGGAGATAGAGTCCAATTGCTGATTCAACTCCAAAACTCTCTGCTCTCAGAAGAAAAAACATGTAACTCAGGTTGGCGAGTCCTGCAAAGAACGAAAATGCAGTGAACTTCTTAAGTCTGAATGTCAGCTTCGGCTTTTCGATTGGAGTGGCTGTTTCCCTCACAAAAATCAAGGGTATCACAGCAAAAAACCCGATTGCAGCAGCTATCAGAATTGCCCTTCCATACTGAAATCCGAGGTAAATGAGGAGGAGAGAAATTGATGTTCCTACAACAGCCCCGAGGGTGTCCATCATTCTGTGGAATCCAAATGCCTTTCCGCTCTTTATACCAGACTCCGCAAGAAGTGCGTCTCTTGGCGATGTTCGTATTCCCTTACCAACTCTGTCGAGTGTGACAAGAGAGCCAGCCATCACAGTAGATGATGAAAAAGAGAGAAAAAGCTTTGAAATGGATGAGGTGAGATAACCAATAAAAACCATGTGTTTTCTGTTACCAATCCTGTCAGACGAATAGCCTGAAAGAACCTTCACAAGATTTCCAAAACCATCGAAAATGCCGCCAATAAGTCCAATTCCAGCATATCCAGCACCGAAACCTCTGAGAAAAAAGGGCAGGATTGGGAGAATAATCTCGCTGCTCATGTCATTTAAAAAGCTGACAACTCCCAAGAGGAAGACATTTCTCTTTGCGGGGTCTTTTTCTGCAAGTCTCTCCGCCATGAACGAAAAAGAGCTTCCGGGAAAAGGATTATATAGTTTACCAAATAACCCGATCTGCCCGCCGGCCATGCGTCCCCTGAGCAATGATGGGGATTCCACAGAGCGGGCAACAACACTTTTCAGAGGTAGGAACTGCATTCGGATTTTCATCTGAAAGCAAACATCTATATTAACCCTGAAGTACTGGATTCGAAGGCATGAGATCAATGTCATCCCTTGACATCTCAATTGTCGTGGAAGAAACTTCGGAGAAAATTGAGGGTGCGAGAGTTGACAAAATCTACCACCACATCCCTGATGAGATAAGAATAAAGCTCAGAGGAAATGAGAGAGTGGATCTTGTAATCGAGGCCGGAATAAGATTCCATCCAACAAGATTTCCAAAGGAAAGTCCCAGATTTCCATCCTCATTTGCCATGCTTTTGCGAAAACATCTGGAGAATGCGAGGCTTGTCGGGATAGAGCAGCACGGCTTTGACAGAGTCATTGTGCTGAGCTTCGAGAGGGAGGAGAAGAAGCACATAATAGCCGAGCTTTTTTCAAAAGGGAACGTAATTCTGACAGATGATGATTTCAGAGTTATAATGCCTTTAAAGCATAGGATGAAAACTGGATCTGCGTATTCTTTCCCCAAACCAAGACCGGATCCAAGAAAGATCAGAGATGTCAGCGAATTAAGAGATATACTGGGAGACAGGGAGGTTGTGAGGAGTATAGCTCTCAATCTCGGCACAGGAGGGCTGTATGCTGAAGAGATTCTTGAGAGGGCTCGAGTCGACAAAAACAAAAAGGGTGATGAGCTGTGTGATGGGGAAGCCGAAAGAATCCTGAAAGCAATTCATGAAATATACGTTCCTGAAGAGGTAACACCTCACATTGTTCTCGATAAAGGCAGCTTCATTGATTACCAGCCTGTTGAACTTCTGAGATACGATAAACTGGAGAAGAAGTACTTTGATACCTACTGGAAGGCGATCGACACCTTCTTTTCTTCAAAAACAGTTCAGAGAGTTGAAGTGATGGAAAAAAGAAATGAGGCGCTTGAAAGACTGAAGACAAGATACAGAAGTCAGCTTGAGGCAAAAGAAAGGTTTGAGTCTGAAATGGAGAGGTTAAAGGAGACTGGAAATCTGATATACGAAAACTATCAGAAAATTGAGGCAATCCATTCAGCATTCAAAAGAGCAGTAGAAAACAGGGGATGGAAGGGGGTTGCTGAGATAGTGGAAAAGGAGAAGAAAAAGGGAAATCTGAAAGAGGTTATTAAGCTGATCCCTGAGGAAAATGCAGTTGATGTTGAGATTGACGGACATGAGATCAGACTCTGGCTAAGAAAGTCGATCCATGAAATTGCTGATGAATATTACTCGAAAGCAAAGAAATTCAGGGAGAAGCTAAATGGAGTTCTCATCGCTCTCAGAAGAACTCAGGAGGAGATGAAAAGGGCTGAGGAAACCAAGGAGAGAAGACTTCTTTCATCAATCAGAGTTGCAAGGAAAAGAAAGTGGTATGAGAGGTACAGATGGTATCTCACATCAGAAGGATATCTTGTCATAGGGGGGAGAAATGCTGATATGAACGAGGAGGTGGTTTCAAAGCACATGGAGAGGAACGATCTCTTTTTCCACACCGAAACACCCGGTGGCACGGCTGCCATTCTGAAAAACGGACAGAAGGCTGGAGAAAAAAGCATAGCTGAGGCGTGTGAGTTTGCAGCCATTTATTCTGCTCTCTGGAATGAAGGTAAGCACAGCGGAGAGGTGTACTATGTTCTGCCGGAACAGGTGAAGAGGGCAGCAAAGCCAGGCGAGTATCTGCCAAAAGGAAGCTTCTTCATTGAGGGGAAAAGAAACTACAGAAAAGTCTCGCTCAAAGCTGCTGTTGGTGTTGATCTGAAAAATCTCAGGCTTCTTGGCGGGCCTGTTGATGGAGTTGCTGAGCACTCTGATTATTTTGTGGTTGTCGAAATTGGAGATGCTGGATTTAACGAGATGAGCGTTCAGGTGGCGAAGAAGCTGGCTGAAATGGCAAAGGAGGATGAGAGGCATGCTGTTAGGGCTAT